>JABSSK010000036.1 GCA_013214265.1 Saprospiraceae bacterium
ATTAACAACTCGATATGCCGGAATAGGACCAACTCCAATGCTTTGCTTTAAAGCCCAACCCACCATTCGTGCCGAACCTAAAGCCAGATAATCCGCAATTGCCCCATAAGTAGAGACCCGTCCCACAGGAATGGAGCATGTTACATCCCATACTTGCTGATAATAATGTGCCTTTCTTAGCTTCATAGATTTATGCTTTCATCAACACACATAATACACTGTTGTTTTTGCTTTCACAAAAAAGGTTACCCAATATACTGTCGAATCAGTATATCCTTTACCTTTGCCAAAAAGTGAAAACGGTATGCTGCCAATTGCTATAAAAGCGTCTTCAATTACTAATCTCACAGATGCCCGCTATTTCGCCGCCTGGGGAGTTCAATGGATAGGATTCAATCTCAATCCTATTTCAGAGCATTTTATTGATACCAGTACAGTTCACGCGATTAAAGAATGGGTGGAAGGTCCACAAATTGTTATCGAATGGGATGGTCAAGATTATCATCAAATAGAAACAATAGTACAGGATGTAAAACCTGATCTAATCCAAATAGGGCCCTTTACAACTATTGATACGCTTATTCAATGGCAACCCGAATTACCCATCATAAAACAAATTATTGTAGATGGTGAATCCAGTAGCTCCAGCCTCGAAGTCACCATACAAAAGTTTTCTACTCACTGTGCATTTTTCTTACTCAATTTTAATGCTAACGGCTATAACTTGAATAACATACCTTTTACAATTGAGTGGCTAACCCAATTATGCCAGAAGTATCCCATCCTGATCAGCATCAATGAATCCAATAAAATACTAGATGACTTACTTCATAAAATAAAACCGGCTGGGCTTAGTGTACACGGTGGAAATGAAGAAAAAGTAGGGTATAAATCTTTTGACGAGCTAGACGATCTTTTCGAAGCCTTAGAAGAACGGATGTAATCATTAGTCTTTAACGTACAGCGCAAATATGACCAATGAAAATTTTTACCACCAAGAGACCATCAAACCGGGAATGTGAACCATACACTTCGTTGGAAAACCAATAACTACAACCCAAAAATTAATGCTCCTGATTAGGATAAACCTGCACAAAAAAACAGTTGGAGTTGTACCAAATACTTATTCCTATCTTACTTCAACAAAAGCAGTATGGTGCAACTACATAGTACAATATGCCCACAACACAATATACGTTAGACTTCAGCTAGTGTAGAGTCAGAAGTATTCACTAACGCTTCGGAAGACTTTACATCCTTATCTGGCATCAACCAGCGAATTAATACTGGAATCAAAAGCAAATCACTTATCAAAGCACTAAGTAATGTCAGACTGATTAATAGTCCAACCACTACGCTTGGCGGATGAATGGAAAAAAGCATAACCAAAAATCCAAAAAATAAAATGATACTGGTAAGTACAATAGCTTTACCTGTTTCTGTAAATGTAATTTCTAAAGCTTTTTCAACCGATAACCCCTTGTTTCGCGCTAGTTTATATTTGCTCAAGAAGTGAATTGTATCATCAACTGCAATACCAAAGACTACAGCAAAAACAATAGAAACACCCGCTTCCAATTCTATACCCAAAAACCCAAGCAATGCACCAGCCAATAATAAAGGAAATACATTTGGAACTAAAGAGATAAGTAGCATACGTGTATTGCGGAACAAAATCGCCATAAGTATACTTACAATTACAATGGCCATTCCCAATCCTTGAATAAGATTACGACGGATGTATTCTGCATTTTTGTCAATAATCAAACCTGTGCCCGTTCGTTTCACCGACACAACCGAACCATTTAAATTTGCCTCAGCCCAAAGATCAAAACGTTCTCCAAAGTACTTTATACTATCGGCTCCAATATCATCAACCCTAGATGTAATTCGTGCCATCTTTTGATCTTTGCTTACCAATATATTCATGTCAAGCTGTGGAATGGAACGTACCAGACGTTTATACCGCTCGAATCGCTCTTTAGTGGGAGGTAATATGTACGCCTCGGGATTATTCCCCGCATTCATTTGATTAATACTTTTATATACTGCCGTAATCGAATTAACTGCTTTTACATAGGGGTATTGAGCTAAATATTCCTCAATTTTTCCCATTTGTTCTACTACCTCATAATCCGTAGCCAAATATCCTTCCTGAGCATAAATAGCAAATTCCATGGGCCTGAAACCTGCTAATTCTTGTTCAAAAAACAGGAAATCATCCGTGATCTTCCGATTTCTGGGCATATTATCGATAATATCATAATTAGTCGAAATCATCGAAATACCTAAGAAGCTTATCCCCATGAATACTACCCCCCCGAGTGCAATGCGTCTTGGGTATAAGCGTGTAAGGTTATAAGTCCAACGCATTAATTTTTCCCAAAACTGCTGCCCTTTACCAACTTTCATGATCTGATCCTGACGGAACCAACTCATTACCGCAGTCGTAAACAGAATAACCGTGAAATATGCTATAAGCACGCCAATAGCCGCATTCATTCCAAAATCACGTATCGGACTCACTCGGCTGGTCAATAGTGATCCAAACCCTATAGCTGTTGTAATCGAAGTAAGTAAAGTTGCTATTCCAATTTCTCTGATCGTTACTCGAATGGCATCTTTTCGATTATTCCCTTTTCTCAATTCATCAATATACTTGGACATAATGTGTACCACATCTGAGGTACCCACAATTATCATTAACACCGGATAAAGAGCAGCCATTGCATTAAGTGGCCTTCCACTTACCCCTAAAAAACCCATAAACAAAAGCATACCTAATCCAATGGAAAATAGGGCCAGACCAATACCCCAAGGCCTGCGAAAAAGAACAAACATGATAATGGTGACCAAAATACCTGATACTACAGCAGACATTAACACCTCTCGCTTCTGCATAGCTACCAGTTCCTTCTGAAAATATGGCCTACCCAGATAATGATAATCATCAAATGAATAAGTACTCAGTTTGTCTTCTAGTGCATTCATTAACTCACGTGCCTGTTCAAGTTGAATGCGTTCGACGACCTTTATATAAACGACCAAAGCCGTAGCATCTATATTGATAAGGTTGTATACAAAACGGTCGTCTTGCAATAAGCGTTCTCGGTCAGCTGCATACCTTTCAGGATCATCAATATGAATCGCGGGAACAGAGGTGACCGCAAATGGTGTTTTTACCGGATATTCAAATTTTGTAAGAGATTCTACTGCCCGAACATGAGGTAAATCACGACTAGAAAGAGTAAAGTCGTGAACATCCTTCAGAAATGTTTGATCAAAAACACCATCCTTACGCTCGATACCAACCAAAAGAAAGTTATCATCTGTTTCAAATTCATCAACAAACTCTTGGAAAAAATTTAGATCATCATCCCCTTCCGGAAAGAATTGTTCGAAATCAAACGTAAAAGTCAGATTAAACACACCATATGTGGCAACCATCGATATAATAGCGAATAAAGCAAGAATTAATATACGGGTACGATTACTCATGCAACAGTATGTCTTTCGGGATTAGTCATTTCGATTTTTTTTACAACTCATGTAACAAGCATAAAGCTGAAGGGTTAGCGACTTGATCACTTTTTTTTGTTCTGACCTTTATTACCCGTTTAATGACATTATAAGCTCTCTTTTTGGATACATCTAAATACTTTCTGTTTCCCTTCTATTAAAAAATCGTATTATCTAATCTGCAGGTTAGACCCAAACTATTTCATTTAAAGCCTCTTTTCCCCTATTAAATCCAGAAAAAATTCGCGTCCAACAACTGACTGACCCATTCCAACTCTTTGCAATTCGTTGTAAAGTTGTATCATGCGAATGACTATTTTCCAAGCTAGGAATACATATAGGATGCTTAGAACCTTTCATCTCCCAAATGTAATTGAAGCTGGCTGTGATGAAGCTGGCAGAGGCTGTCTTGCAGGTCCTGTCTTTGCGGGAGCAGCTATTTTGCCCTCCTCAATTGATCACCCTCTCTTAAATGACTCCAAGAAGCTCACGCCCAAACAACGCCAAGAGGCACGAGCTTTTATTGAAGAAAATGCTACCTCCTGGGCTGTGGGCATTGTGCAACCTGACGAAATAGACCAAATCAATATATTGAAAGCGTCATTTGTAGCTATGCATCGGGCGTTAGATCAACTCCAAGTCAAACCCCAACACGTTATTGTTGATGGAAATCGTTTCATCCCTTGGTCAAATGTACCTTTCACATGTATGATTAAAGGGGACGCTAAGTATAAATCCATAGCAGCTGCATCCATTCTGGCAAAAACACACCGAGATGAATACATGAAAAGCTTGTCCGATGCTTTTCCTCAATTTAAATGGAATAACAACAAAGGATATCCAACTAAGGCACATCGAGCCGCCATTGCTAAGTATGGTCCCTCACCCCATCATAGAATGTCATTTAAGCTACTACCAGATGAAATTCAGGGAAAACTTTTTTAGCAAACAAGAATAACCTTACAAAAATGGATTGTTCTTTCGCTCAAAGCCAATGGTTGTCATTTGCATATGCCCCGGGTAGACCCTTACTTCATCATCCAATACCATCAATTGTTCCTGGATACTTCGTATTAAAGTCGCATGATCTCCTCCCGGCAAATCAGTACGTCCTATACTTCCATAAAACAGAACATCACCTGCTATGAGAAATTTGTCAGCCTCACAGTAAAAGCTAATACTGGCAGGAGAGTGCCCCGGCGTAAAAAGTACTTTTAATTGCGTATTTCCAAATGAAATAATGTCCCCTGGTGCAATGAATTTTTCTGGCAAAGGAGAGACTTCCGGATAAGGAATACCATACATATCCGCAACCATCGAAACCGACTGCAAAACTGATAATTCACCTTCATGTATCTCGGGTTTCAAATCGTACGTATCAGCCACGAATCGATTTCCTAACACATGATCAATATGACAATGTGTATTTATTAATCGTACCGGCGTCAATTTTTTTTCTTCAATCACTTGAGTCAACTGTTTTTGTTCCTGCTTGTTGGAACAACCCGGATCAAAAATGATACAAGATCCGGTTTCATCATAAACGATATAAGTATTCTCTTGAAAGGGGTTAAATGTAATCCCCACAACATCAGCCATTCTTTTTAGGTTTGCGGATTGTTCCTGATGAGTAAATCATTTATATTAAAGTTTAAGCCTAAAGGTTTGTATATCTATACGATCACATCATTCCCACACAAAAACATGAACCAAACCAATCGTCAAACTGTCCTATTCTTATAAAACGCCATGCATGCGACTAACGTTAATACAATTTTCACTGTTCCTCTCTCTTTTCACCTGCGAATTACTCGCGCAAGGTACGCAAGTTGAATTCGGTAAAAACCGAGTCCAATATCATGACTTTTTTGATGAATGGTCACAATATGATAGCGATAATTTTGTGACATATTGGTACGGACGCTCCCGTGACATAGGCCAATCTGTGGTACAAATGGCTGAATACGACTTTAATGAAATCCAACGAATTTTGGAGCATCGACTCAATCAAAAAGTTGAGATTATCGTGTACAGCGATCTTACCGATCTAAAACAAAGTAACATCGGTACGGAAGAAGTATTTACCAACACAGGAGGACAAACTAAAATTGTTGGCAATATAATGTTTGTCTACTTCAATGGTGACCACAAACACTTACGTCGGCAAATACGTGAAGGCGTAGCTCAAGTGTACTTAAATTCCATGCTTTTTGGGGCAAATATTCAAGAGATTGTCCAAAACGCAGTCATGCTCAACCTACCAAACTGGTTTAAAACAGGGCTTATCGATTACATTGGTGAATCGTGGAATACTTCTAAAGATAATGAGCTAAGAAACATCATGATGTCAGATGAATTCGAGAATTTTGAATCTTTGGCTGACATCAACCCTGGCCTTGCCGGTCAATCCCTATGGTATTTTATCGCTGAACGCTACGGCAGATCGACTGTATCAAATCTTCTATATCTCACCAGAATTAATAGATCTATAGAAAGTGGTTTCCTTTACGTTCTCGGAAATTCTTACCAAACTGTATTAAAAGAATGGACAGACTTTTACCTACGTAGATACGAAAAAGATAACACCAACCGATCAGAAACATTTGGGCAGGAAATTATTATAAAGAATAAAAAAAATCTGCCAGTTTCAACGGTAAGACTTTCCCCCGATGGCACAAAATTAGTATACGTTTTAAATACTATCGGAAAATACAAAGTATACCTCTACGATCTGATAAAAAACGAACGGAAACTTCTTTTCAAAGAAGGGTTTAAGAATACTTTTCAAACAACAGATCTTAATTATCCACTTATCTCGTGGAATCCTATCGGAAATGTAATTTCCATTATTTACGAAAAGCGGGATCGGCTTATACTAGTCAATCAGGATATATTCACAGATAAGCAAGAAATCGTGGAAATACCAGATAGGTATCAGAGGATTTATAGTATGGATTATGTTGATCCTTTTCGTATGGTCTTTTCAGCTGCTTCTAGTGGCCAAGGTGATATATATCTTTTTAATTATCGAACTCGTCAATCAGAACGTATTACACAGGATTACTATGATGATCTTGATGCTCGTTATGTCGAAACCAGCGGTGAAAAAGGAATCTTATTCAGTTCTAACCGTACAGATACATTATTGATTCCCCGTAAATTGGACACCATTCTACCCATCAATACATTTGATCTTTTCTATTATTCTTTGGATCGCGATCTCCCAGAATTGGTTCGCATTACAAATACACCTTTAGCTAACGAGCGCCAACCTATGCAGGTTGATTCTACTTTTTTTGGCTACTTGAGTGACCGGCGGGGTATTTATAACAGAGAAATGGCTAAGCTGGAAGATTATGTACATCACTACGAACAGAAAATTTTGTTTGATGACGGATCTGAGGTTATACTTCATGCTGACTCAACCCTTGAAAGTATGGACACATCTCTGATTGATACAATAGAAATTTACCCCATCATCAGAACTCGGGCTATTGCACATATCAATTCTGATTACAATCAAAATATTAACCACCAGCATAGTACACCACAAGGTAAAAAATTGGTTCAGACCACTGTTACAGGTGATAAAACCAAAATATTTTTGACACCATTACAACCTGAATTGGTATACTCCCCATTACCTACCCAATTCCATAGAAGCCGAATCGCGCTACTTAAGGATATTCGTCAGGCGACAGGGTCAGACGTTAGTGAACGTTTAGATAACTTACTTAAACCACTCAATTCATCCGATAACAACAACGGTAGTGGAGATGGGAACCCGTCTCTGCAAACAAAAGAAAAAGAAAACGCTAACTTCTTCCAAACTGAATTTGGTAACCCAGAAAACCTGGCTATCGAATCGGAACAAGAAGAAAAATCGAATACCAGCAAGATACCAGAAGAAGAAGATCCGAATCTAATTCCTCCAATATCCACTTTCGATTTTCCAGTTGCGACAAATGGTAAGGAAAAACAAGTTTACAAATTTAGATCAGCCGGAATTATTCCTTACAGATTGCAGTTTCGTACTAACTTTATCACCTCCCAATTAGATAATAGTCTTCTATTTGAAGGTATGAATTCATTTGTTGCTAACCCAAATGACCCCTTCAACCCACCTAATCCTGGAATACTTCTCAAAGCTATTGTTCAGGATTTATTCGAGGATTATGAGATCGAAGGGGGTATTCGTATTCCAACATCATTCGACGGGGCAGAATACTTTGTAACTTTCAATGATCGCAAAAAGAGATTAGACAAGCGGTATTCCTTTTACATGCGCCGTCAACGCCTTAACAATGGAACAACGCCAAGTAGAACGCAACGAAGGCAAGAATCTACAATCCTTATGGGGCAGTATGGGGTACGATACCCTTTAGATGTTTTTCGCAGCTTACGAGCAACGGCAACCCTTCGCCAAGATCGCTTGGTACAATTATCCACTGATGTTAGCACATTTAATACACCCACGATTAGTGATCAACGAATTGGCCTGCGACTAGAATATGTTTTTGATAATTCATTCGAAGTAGCGACTAATATTCGTCACGGGTCACGCTATAAAGTATGGGCAGAATCCTTTAAAAAGTTTAGTGTTAATACGAATGATGGACTAGATGTATCCTTTAATGATGGCTTCCTAACTGTATTGGCCATGGATGTTCGCCATTATCAGCCCATCCTGAAACATTCGATCTTGGCTGGGCGACTAGCGGCGGCTACTTCTTTTGGGTCAGAACGAATATTATATTTCCTAGGTGGAGTCGACAGTTGGTTGTTCCCTGCACAAAATAATGATATTGCAATACCTGCCGGAAACTACGCCTTCCAATCTCTGGCAGCTAATATGAGGGGCTTCAGAATAGGTATACGAAATGGTAACTCATTTGCACTGGCTAATACTGAATTGAGAGTTCCTATCTTTAAATATATCAGTAAACGAATCAGCTCAAGCTTACTAAAGAATTTTCAGATGGTGGGATTCTTCGACGTAGGTACCGCTTGGGTAGGTAAAGACCCATACCGTGAAGATAATCCACTCAATACAACTTCCATTGTAGAGGGGAATGATAACATCGAGGTTACGGTAAACTACTTTCGGGATCCACTAGTAGCAGGCTATGGTGTTGGTGCAAGAACTGTTTTGTTCGGTTATTTTGTGAGGGTTGACTATGCCTGGGGAGTGGAAACTCGTGTTGTTCAGGACCCCAGATTATACATATCATTTGGGTTAGATTTCTAAATATAGAAAATCCAACAGCTAAACTTCCTCTTCAGCAGCTTTCAACTTCTCGGCATTTTCAGCTACTTGAAGAGCTTCAATAATATCGTCAATTTGCCCCTCTACCACTTTATCTAAGTTGTAAAGTGTTAAATTAATACGATGATCTGTAACTCTATTCTGAGGATAATTATACGTTCTAATCTTATCAGAACGGTCACCAGATCCGACTAACGACTTACGCTTAGCTGCTTGTTCCGACTGATGCGCTTGCAACTGAGCATCGAATATTTTTTGATAAAGACGCTGTATAGCAATTTCACGATTTTTAATTTGTGATCGCCCATCTTGGCTTTCAGCAACTATACCAGTTGGTAAGTGAGTGAATCGAACGCCTGATTCTGTTTTATTCACATGCTGGCCTCCAGCTCCACTCGAACGGAAAGTGTCCACTTTTAAATCCGCTTTATTTATTTCTACATCCTCCATTTCTCGCTTAGGCATAACCACAACCGTTGCAGCTGATGTATGAACCCTACCTTGTGACTCCGTTTTAGGAACCCGCTGAACCCTGTGGGCTCCAGACTCGAACTTTAAATGGCCATAGACATTTTCCCCTTTTACCTCTAATACCAACTTACTGTATCCACCTACCGTTCCCTCGGTAACTTCCACTACCTCGACTTTCCAGTTTTTGGCTTCAAAATAACGAGAATACATTCGATACAGATCTCCTGCAAATAACGCCGCTTCATCTCCGCCAGTACCGGATCTAATCTCCACTAACACATCTTTTGCATCCTCGGGGTCTTTAGGTACCAACAAGACTTTTATCTCTTCCTCTAGCTCTATGCGCTTAGGCTCGAGTTCAGAAAGTTCTTCCTGAGCCATTTCTCGCATATCCGGATCATCCGAATCCTTTATCATTTCCTTGGCAGTATCAATATTACCAATCAGATCACTATAGATCTCCGTGATGTCCACAATGGGCTTCAAATCTTTGTATTCCTTACTAAGCCGAGTATACCTGTCCATATCAGACATAATCTCAGGATCTGATAAAGACTCTTCTAAATGTAGATACCTTTCTTTTATAGCTTGCAGTTTATCTAGCATACTTACTATTTCTGACTATTCACCCCCCTTTAGATTGAGTTGGCCTAAATTTTTATTTGCTGTTTCACGTACAAACAATGTTAAACCCTAAAAGGGTTACAAAAATACAAGGCTTACTCTAATTTACCATCAAATGAAGCTAGTATAAGGAAAAGAGTATAAGATTTGTTCCCTTTTTAGTTTAAAAAAATAACACATATAAAACGAAAGCTATGTTTTAAACGTTATAAATCTGCAAAAAACGAATTTTTAGATTTTTTTTTGAAAAATTTAAATTTTCTGGTCGAATTCAAAGAATATGAATTTAAAAAAATGTAAATTTGAATTGTTGACCGTTTTATAAATGAATTGATACGTTTTACTACTCAAATCGACCGTTTTATAAAACTAAATGTCAGAAACATTCCTCTTGTATGCTGACTTAATGTTTGCATATGGCATTGATTCTTAGCATTGAAACTTCTACAGAATACTGTTCTGTAGTTATTGGAAACCAAGGTCAGCAAATCGCAGTAGCAGAATCGGAGACACCGATGTCCCACGCAACAGAATTAACGTTGCTGATAAATGCTTGCTGCCAACAATCCGATTATACGTTAGATCAATTAGATGGTATTTCCGTTTCCATTGGACCTGGGTCCTTTACGGCGCTACGTATCGGCTTGAGTACAGCCAAAGGTATCGCATACGCCTTAGATAAACCCTTGGTTGCAATATCTAGTCTTCTCATACAGGCCAATAGGTCAAGGCTTTTTAGGCAATCCGAAACCGAAACCGAAACAAACATTTTATATATACCAATGATTGATGCAAGACGTATGGAGGTATATACTGCCTACTTCAATAATAAACTTGAGGTCGTTAGTCCACCCAAAGCTTTGATCTTAGAAAAGAACAGCTTTGATCCGCTTCGCAAAAAATACGATAAAGTTATTCTTTGTGGAAACGGAGCGATTAAAGCTGGAACGCTCTACACAGATCCTTTTTTCGAGTATGGCCCAAAAAATATTCACGCTAATGCGATGATACAACTAGCAGAAAAAGCGTGGAAAACAAAGCAATTTGCAGATTTAGCTTATGTAGAACCTTATTACCTGAAACCACCAAACATCACAAAACCTAAAAAAATACTATAAGTATATAATATATATCAAGCATTTTATTATGTATTAATTTTTATATTTTGTATTGAAAATCAGTTCCTTCAAACCTAATCCCCGGTATACGTACCATTTTGGTATGGAATTTGGTGTAGAGAGACTGATAACCGAATTGTCAAACTCAAACCATGCACCTTTATGAGAAAGCAGAAAAATGAGCATATCGTCCTGAAGAAAGGTCAGGAAGATATCCAGCTCGATTACGCAGAACTGCGCAAGGCAGTTCTTGTGCTGCGTGCCGTCAACCATAAACTAAGGCAACGCATTATAGACCTATTGGAGGAAAGTGATAGCATGACCGTAACGGACATCTACATAAAACTAAGGCTGGAGCAATCCGTGGCCTCACAGCATTTAGCTATTTTGAGAAGAGCTGGTGTTGTAAATACCGATCGCCAAGGAAAGTATATTTACTACTCGTTGAATAAAAATCGAATCGAGCAAATATCATCTTTGGTAGAAGAATTAGCTAGCTAAATTGCATAGCACAAGATAATTGATATGGGCAGACCAGTGTGTTTGTAGGGAGAACACCTGGTCAGCAAAGCCTAGTATATCTAAACAGAGAGAACTACATACATTACCACATCACTATACTTTGGACGAATCTTTGCGTTTGCGTTCAGAGCATAAATTATAATACTATGAGAAAAGCTAAGATTAACCTTGGGAATGAAAAGCTTCAGGTCTCCGCAGAAGTTTTGCGTGCCCTTGCTCATCCATTGCGCATGAAAATTCTAGAATTTATAGATCGCAATGGTGACACGCATGTAAATAAAATTTATAATACACTAAACTTAGAACAGTCCATTACTTCTCAACATTTACGCATAATGCGTAACGCTGATCTGGTCTCTACGAGGCGCGAAGGTAAGTTTATCTATTACAGTATCAATTATGATAAAATTGGAGATGTCAAAGAATCTGTTACTGGATTTTTGACAGGGCACTAATACGAGTTTATTCTTGCAGTGTAACGTATATCCCGATTTAAATAAAATTGGGATATACTAATCCATCAACTTTATTCTTCCTCTTTTTGGTTGTCTAGCGTAGCTTTTTCAGCTTCAACTTCTATACGCTCTAGCTCCGATAGAAAATACCTACGCTGAAAAACTAGTACGTTCAATACCCCTATGGAAATCGAAACATCTGCCACATTAAAGACGGGCTTGAAAAACAAATAGAATTGGCCACCAACAAACGGTACCCACTCTGGCCAAATTCCTCTAAAAACAGGAAAATAAAACATATCAACTACCCGACCTTGCAAAAAACCCGCATATCCTCCATTCTCTGGTAAGAATTGTGCTAGACCACCATGATAAGGTGAGTCCGAAAAAATTAATCCATAAAAAGCACTATCCAGGATATTACCAATAGCCCCCGCTAAAATAAGTGCGAAGCTAAATAATAAACCTTTAGGCATATTCTTGCGTATCAGTTCATTAATAAAATAAACAAGAAAAAATACTGCAAGTATTCTAAAAATACTTAGTGCGTACTTACCAATCACTCCTTTACCGAGGGTAATACCAAAAGCCATCCCTGGATTTTCTACAAAATGGATAAGCGCCCATTCTAAACCTAGTATCTTTATTTCATCACCATAATTCATATGGGTTTTTACCCATATTTTTATTGATTGGTCAATTAGTAATACTAAAAATACGACAACAGAAATCCAATATTTTCGCTTCATATCTGGTAATCAGTTCCAAGTAAAACGCATTCAGACCGTAAATCAATATACAGGAAAAACCCACTTAAAAAATAAGCTTTGCACAAAAAATAATGGTTATCAGCTTTTGCCAATAACCATTAATGTCTCTTCTATCTTAAAAAGATTATTTACCCCTGGAGGAGCGATTTTGCTTTGCCTCAATGCTTAATGTAGCATGAGGTACCGCCCTCAGACGATCTTTCGAAATTAGTTTTCCAGTTTCACGGCAAACACCATATACCTTATTTTGCACCCTAATCAGTGCATTCTCTAAATGCTGTATATGCTTACGCTGACGAGCTGCCATATTGTATAGGCGCTCACTTTCAGCGGTTCCTATCCCGTCATCAAGCCCTTTGATCTTCGTATCAGGATTATCAGCCAATTCTGATATTTGTTGCTTATAAAAACTGAGCTGATCCTGAGCTTTTTGCAGTTTCTTTTCTAGCAGTTCCTTAAATTCCCCCAGTTCCTCATCACTATAACGTGTTTTATCGGTATTCTTGCTCATAGTACTAGTGATTTTGCAGCGTTTTTAGATTTAATGAATTATTTTACCTAGCTAGAGCTAACCAATTACTATTGGTCAGAAGGTTTATACCAAAATACGAATTGTTTTAATGACTTAAAGTGCCTAAGATTAGTTCACCAAAACAACATTCGGCAAAATATATACGCATCTAAACCATATCAAGTTCCATGACTTAACTAATTCTTTAAAAAAAACATTATTCCTCCTCTTCAAAGCGATCTTTTCCTTTTCGATCTGATTTCCCTCGCTTTGTTCTGGACTGCAAAGGGTTAGAATGATCTTCTTGAAATTGCTTTCGCTGGCGTGATATGTCAATAGCTGAAAACAAGGCCTGCCGAAAACTATTCGGATTAGCCTCATTGTTTCCCGCTATGTCAAAACCAGTCCCATGATCTGGTGATGTACGAACGCCTCCCAAACCAGCCGTAAAATTAACTCCATCGCCAAAAGCAATAACTTTAAATGGTATGAGTCCCTGATCGTGATACATGGCTAGTATACCATCAAATTTCTTGTACTGACCCGAACCAAAAAAACCATCAGCTGCATATGGCCCCATCACCAACATACCATTCTTTTTACACTCAACAACAGCTGGCCTAACTATACTGTCATCTTCATCTCCAATAACCCCTCCATCTCCAGCATGCGGGTTTAAACCCATAACAGCTATCGTAGGACGCTCTAACCCAAAATCCATCCGCAGGGATTGGTCCATGATCTTAAGTTTGGATACGATAAGTTCTTTAGTAATTTGATTCCCTATATCACCAACTCGAATATGGTTAGTAACCAGACCAACTCGAAGGTTATCGTGAACCATGAACATTAAGCTCTGCCCACCCAACTGTTCCGTGATATATTCTGTATGCCCCGGATGAGGAAAACCTGACATCATCATTGCCTCCTTATTAATAGGAGATGTAACTACAGCGTCAATCTTGCCATCTCGTAAATCATATACAGCTGACTGAAGCGAATATAGTGCATATTTTCCTCCCTCTTCAGAAAGCTTACCCAAGGTAATGTTTACATTTTCGGTCCAGCAATTCATGACATTAACCTGATCACCTGCTAATCGATCTATAGAATTAATTGACTGAAAGTGAAAATCAGCTTCTATAATATTCTTGTGATAAGAAACTACTTTAGACGAGCCATATATGATAGGTGTACAATATTTCAGCATCACATCGTTCGCAAGGGTTTTCAGGATAACTTCAAGTCCAATTCCGTTTATATCTCCAACCGTAATCCCAATTTTCATTTTTTCCATAAATACTAGGCTTTAATTTTGAGTAAGCATCACTTACTTCCTTTTTGATGGGGTTTTTTTGATGAACAAAGGTACATATTTGTTGCTATTGAAGAATAATTACTAATTACCTCTATCGCAGCCAACCATATTAGATTTTCTTTGGTTCGCAATAAAGAGAAGGCAATAATTTCTCCCTACCTTGCCCAGAAATTTCAACTTTAGGTTATTGAAAGCAAAAAAATCATTTGGTCAGCATTTTCTGCATCGGGAAGACTTAGCATTACGAATTGCTGAAAGCCTTCTCCAAATTAAAACCTACCCCAATATTCTTGAGATAGGCCCTGGGCGTGGTATGCTTACCAAATATCTCTTGGAACTGGAAGCGCAATTACTGGCCGTAGAAGCGGATCAGGATATGGTACTATACCTAAATAAATATTATCCAACTTTGAAGAACCGTATTATCGCTCAGGACTTCTTAAAAGTGCCTCTCGATCAATTATTTCAAGGTGACCCTTTTCTATTGATAGGTAACTTCCCGTATAATATTTCTTCTCAGATTCTATTCCACATGCTAAGGTATAAAGAGCAGGTTCCTGAAATGGTTGGGATGTTCCAAAAAGAAGTAGCTGAGAGAGTTATTGCCCCATCCGGTAATAAAACCTATGGCGTTATTAGTGTGCTTGTGCAAGCATATTATACTGGAGAATACTTGTTCACCGTTGATAAAACTAGCTTTAATCCTCCTCCTAAAGTGCAGTCAGCTGTTATTCGACTGACTAGGCGGCAAACACCACTTGTTGAGCCCCAACAAGCAGAATTATTTCGAACTGTCGTCAAACAAGCTTTTAGCCAACGCCGAAAGATGTTAAGAAATACACTGAAATCATTAATCCCTGACCCCGAAGTATTGCAAGAACCTTTCTTTACCAAACGACCAGAACAGCTGAGTCCCGAATCGTTTGTAGAAATGACAAAGCGTATTGCGTCACTATCCTAAATCTAAGCATTATGTCATTGGAATCAAAAATCACACAAGACCTAAAAGAAGCCATGAAGGCTAAAGATGAAGCAGCAAAAAGAGGTATACGTGCCATTAAACAAGCCATCCTACTGGCTAAAACAGATGGAAGCGGAAAGGAAATTGACCGTGATGCTGAAATAAAAATGTTACAAAAATTGGCTAAACAACGCCGTGAGTCTATCGAAATATTTGAAAAAGAAGGACGCGACGACTTAGCACTAAAAGAGAAGGAAGAACTAACTATAATTGAACGATACTTACCCGAACAACTCAGCCCCGAAGAACTAGAAAAGGAAATATCCGCTATCATAGAAGAAACTGGAGCTTCCAGCATGAAAGATATGGGACGAGTGATGGGTATAGCTTCAAAAAAACTTGCCGGTCGTGCCGATGGAAAAGCCATTTCAACTCTGGTAAAAAAAATGCTTAATCAATAGTTTTCAACCAAATTAACCTATGAATACTGACTTTTTAGCAACGCTTGGTCTCAAGGAAGTAAACCATGGAACCAGCACTGGCAGATTATCTACTGCACTTTCCGACAAGACCATAGCATCCAACTCGCCTGCTGATGGCGCTTATATTGGAAGTGTTACAATTACCACCAGAGCCGAGTACGACGATGTTGTACAAAAAGCACAAGAAGCCTTTACCTACTGGCGTACTATACCTGCACCTAAAAGAGGAGAAGTTGTACGCCAATACGGCGAAGCTCTGCGCCAAAACAAAGATGCACTTGGTCGTTTGGTATCTTATGAAATGGGAAAAAGCCTACAAGAAGGTTGGGGAGAAGTACAAGAAATGATTGACATATGTGACTTTGCCGTAGGTTTGTCTCGTCAGTTGTACGGACTTACCATCGCCAGTGAAAGACCTGAACACCGCATGTTTGAACAGTGGCATCCAATGGGTCCTATTGGAATCATTACAGCTTTCAACTTCCCTGTCGCTGTTTGGGCTTGGAATGCCATGATCGCACTCGTTTGTGGAGATACCTGCATCTGGAAACCATCAGAAAAAACACCACTCTGTGCTATTGCATGCCAAAATATATTGCATAAAGTACTAGAAGAAAATGATATCCCCGAAGGTATAAGTAGCATCGTTACAGGTGACTATACAATTGGTGAATACCTAACCAAAGATGCAAGATTACCCCTTATATCCGCAACAGGAAGTGTGCGTATGGGCAAAATTGTAGGGTCAACCGTAGCGAGCAGATTAGGAAAAACTATTTTGGAACTAGGTGGTAACAATGGCATTATTGTTACACCTAGTGCCGATAAAAATCTGGTACTCAACGCAGCTGTCTTTGGTGCTGTCGGTACAGCAGGTCAACGGTGTACCTCTACCCGCCGCTTGATCGTACACGATAGTATGTACGATGAAATACGTGAAGCCCTCACAAATGCTTACAAACAAATTCGAATAGGAAACCCTTTAGATACCCATAATCATATGGGGCCACTAATCGATAAAGACGCTGTCAATACCTATCTGAAAGCTATCGAAAGCGTAAAAACCGAAGGAGGGCATTTCATTGTTGAAGGTGGTCAATTAGAAGGTGATGCCTATAATAGTGGATGTTATGTAAAACCCTGTATAGCTGAAGTATCTCCTGAGAACCCCATGGTTAAAGAAGAAACTTTTGCTCCTATCCTGTATCTCATGAAATACAGCGATCTCGACCAAGCACTTCAAGTCCATAATAATGTTCCACAAGGACTTAGTTCAGCTATCATGACAAATAATATGAGGGAAATGGAACAATTTCTTTCTCCTGCTGGATCTGATTGTGGTATCGCCAATGTTAATATCGGAACCAGCGGAGCCGAAATTGGAGGTGCCTTTGGAGGTGAAAAAGAAACCGGAGGAGGACGTGAGAGTGGTTCCGATTCTTGGAAAGCTTATATGAGACGACAAACCAATACGGTTAATTACAGTAGCCAGTTACCCTTGGCTCAAGGTATAAAATTTGATCTATAAGTATTCTTATCCGGGGCCTAATTATGCCTCTAGGCCCCGGATACCCTTTTGTAAGGATCCTAACTTCTTCAACCAACAGTAAAAGCATTGTACATTAAGCTTCCCAACTTTATTCAAATGCTAAGCCAGCTTAATCGCCTAATTTGTTGTACACTTAACTGTAAAAACAAATCACTGAGCTACCTGATGCTCTTTTATACCTATAACTGAATATCAGCTTGATCAATGTAAGCCTTTAACAATGTTACTTGATTACATGAACGTACCCAATTATGCCTAGGGTAATCAATTTGGTAATAGACATTACCTTCCAAATAATCTGTTAAAAATCGGATAGCTTGCTCCAGTATAATCCAATAAGGACCTATATATAAGAATGCGTCTTCCTCAGGTGTAAGCATGTTTTTAAGTCCATTTCGAAAACCCTCAGTAAGCGACTTGAGGTAGTCAGGGTTAATAGTAACATTACTTAAATCACTTTCATCTTCCGGTGCTGTGGAACAAACAGAACGAACCAGATCACCATAATCCGTAAGAACAGTGCCTGGCATAATGGTGTCCCAATCAATAATTGCTATTACTGCTCCAGTAGAAACATCAAATAGCATATTACTGAGTTTAGGGTCGTTATGAACTTGCCGTACCGGTAATTCCTTTTGCGCTAAAAGTGGCTGTAGCAATGTCCAGAGTTGAGTAATTTCCCGAAAAAGAGCAGTAGCTTCTAATTTTTGATTAGTATTCGAGGCATTAAAAACCCTTGATAGCTTCTGCCAACGTGCATCAATATCATGAAAAGCAGGTATTGTTTCTTTCAAAGAACAAGGAAGAACCTCGTCCAGCTTACGCAAAAAAACACCTGAAGCAAACCCAGCTTGATAAGCTACGTTAAAGTCATCACATACCTGAGGTGAAAAGGTACCAGAAATAAAAGATTGCATACGCCAAAAAGTATCATCTTCCGACTGGTGAAGAATATTTCCAGCAACGTTACTGTACAGACGAGGAAACAATAAACCTTCTGAACTTGGCGGGAGGTATTTTTGCAGCTGGCTAAAATTGAATTCCATAGCCCCTAGATCGCGAAAAACTTCTTGGTTAATTCGTTGCAGCAGATAGCATTCCCCCTCTATATTTCGCAGGTAATATGTCGAATGAATATGGCCTGATGTAATTAACCTTACCTCTGACCAAACTGCATCGGGAAAAAATGCTTTTCCAACCTGTATATAGTCATTTGACGCTAACCCCATAAAGATGATGGATATTTTCCTGTTTCTGTTAATTCCCGGAATGCTTTTTGTACCATGGGTTTATCCTCCTGATAAGTTACACCATACCACTGAGCATCTGTAGACAAAACAGAAAACTTGACAATATCATCTTGAATAAGCCGGTTAGCCAATAAAGGGATATAAAATTCAGCTCGTGGTTGTCCCTCATTCGCCTTTACAAATTGAATAAAATCCTTTCGCAAATATTCAAATACATTTGGGTGAAAACCCCAAAAATTCATTGAAACTAGGTCTGAATCTGTTAACTGACCACCTTCTTCTTCATCTTGAAAAGTAATTCCCTTATCCGTTTTCTGAATCTTATGACGCTCAACAACAGTTGTTAAAAATCCTTTCGCATCTTGAGCACAAACACCCCGATTAACATGGCCTGCATCCGATAGTGTATTGCCCAAGAAATATGCTAACATTGCATAAGTCGAAGGGGAACAATCATCCCGAAGAAATTTAGCCATAACCTGATAACTGTCAATCCCGTAATAATCATCAGCATTTATTACTGCGAAAGGCTCCTGTATATGATCTTTAGCTACTAGGACAGCATGACCCGTTCCCCACGGTTTTTCTCGCACCGGAAATTCATTTATACCTTCTATTGGAGTATCAAGCTCTTGAAAAGCATACCTGACCTCAATCTGATCTGAAAACTGATTGCCGATCTTCTCGCGGAAGATGTCCTCAATATTTTGTCGAATAACAAAAACGACCTTACCAAAACCAGCACGAATAGCATCGTATATAGAATATTCAATTAAGGCTTCTCCATTCGGGCCTAAGGGATCAATCTGTTTCAGACCACCATAACGACTGCCCATCCCAGCAGCCAAAATAAGTAAAGTAGGTTTCATCTATTTCGATAAATTGAAGGTTATAGTTACTTAAAAGTAAAGATATTGATCTGCTTCCACCCAACATGAGTTTCATTCGTTGACACAAATATTCGTCGTGTAAAAGCAAATATAGGTTTACGGTACATCCACTTTCCTCGCGTAAAATCAGGGAATGATACCGGTTGGCTTCCTTTTTGAATAGATTCTTCGCTCATTGGTGTAATGGCCATCCAAGTAGCTGCATCATATACATCAATAGGTGCTGGTTCCCCTTTTTTTACACTCTCCACAAATGCATGTAGCAAGAAGAAGTCCATACCACCATGCCCTGCTCCACTCGCTTCCTCGCCATATTTCTTCCATAAAGGATGATCGTACTCCTTCAAATACGAAGCAGCTTCTTCCCATCGATGCTCAGGGCTCTTACCCTCAATGTGAAGTGAGCTATTCACATCCATCCATAAGCCCTTCGTTCCCTGAACCCGAAAACCCAAACTGTAAGGACGAGGTAAGTTCGTATCGTGATGCATGACTATAGTTTCTCCATTAGCGGTTCGCAGTAGGGTTGTCACTTTGTCACCTAGCGCAAATTCAACCTTAGCGTTAGGATGGTTCGCGCCACCTTTCTCATGGCTTACTATATAGTCATGCAGACCTCTTGATTTGGAAGACATGCTCGTAAGGTGAGTTAAACGGTTTCCACGGTTCAAATTAACGTAGTGAGCTACTGGGCCAATTCCATGCGTCGGATAAAGCTCTCCGTTTCGATAGACAGAGTGCCAAGTACGCCACCTAGCTTCACTAAAAGCATCTTTACCAAATTCAACACCACTTTTATATGCCGTTATCCCATCATTGAACTTTACAGCTCGTAAATCGTGTTGATACCCACACTCTAAATGAATCATCTCGCCAAATAAACCCT
>JABSSK010000360.1 GCA_013214265.1 Saprospiraceae bacterium
GATTACGTGATCAATTTCTTTCGTTTTCTAGCAGAAGATTTACGCAGATTAATGTCTGACCTCGGATTTCGTACCGTCGATGAAATGGTAGGTAAAGTGGAGATGCTAAAAGCAAATAAAGATATTCAGCATTGGAAATACCGTAAGCTGGATCTAAGCCCTATTCTGTATAAAGAACCTGCGGATGAAGCTGTGGGACAATATAAAATGATACCTCAGGATCATGGTATCGATAAGGTTCTGGACCGAAAGCTAATCGATCGGGCCCAACTAGCTATCCTTTCAGGGCGGAGGGTGAAATCCTCTTTTGGTATAAAAAATACAGACCGGGCCACCGGTACTATGCTATCTAATGAGATTGCTAAAAGTTATGGAAGTGAAGGACTACCCCCCGGAACGATTGATTATCGTTTCAGAGGATCAGCAGGTCAGAGTTTTGGTGCCTTTGGTGCCAAAGGGATTCATTTTACGCTGGAAGGGGAAGCCAATGATTATTTTGGGAAGGGTTTGTCTGGTGGTCGGTTAATTGTGGTACCAGACCGTGATGCGACCTTCCGACCCAGCCAAAATATAATTATTGGAAACGTAGCTTTCTATGGTGCAACCTCCGGAGAATCTTATATCCGAGGTTGGGCTGGAGAAAGGTTTGCTGTCCGGAATTCAGGCGTACACGCAGTTGTTGAAGGTGTCGGTGATCATGGCTGTGAATATATGACTGGCGGAATGATTATTGTTTTGGGAAAAACTGGAAAGAATTTTGCCGCTGGTATGAGTGGAGGGGTTGCCTATGTTTATGATCCCGAAAATACATTTCCAGGAAATGTAAATCGAGGAATGGTCGATCTGGATCCTTTGGATGCTGCTGATGAAGAAATGGTCCGACGAATGGTCAGGAATCATTTTGGGTATACGAGTAGCCGCAGCGCACGTGCAGTACTGGAAAATTGGGATGAAGCTGTTAATCACTTCGTCAAAGTGATGCCACGAGATTACAAAGCCATTTTGGAAAGGCAAAATCGAAAACTCAAACTACCGGTACGACCAGCACAAATTTCAGCTTAGAGATAGGAATACACCGTAAATACATACTTAACATTAATCTTAAAAGTCAATTGTAATGGCTGATCCTAAAGGATTTATGAAATATCAGCGGGAACTTCCTGAAAGTAGGAGCCCCAAGGTAAGAATTGATGACTACAAAGAAATTTATGAGCCTTTTCCTACCGAAAAAACAATTAATCAGGCAGCGAGATGCATGGATTGTGGTGTTCCTTTTTGTCATTCTGGATGCCCTTTAGGAAATGTGATCCCTGAATTTAATGATGCTATATACCGATCTGATTTTGCGGAAGCGTTCTCTATATTATCAGAGACTAATAATTTTCCAGAATTTACGGGGCGCATTTGTCCTGCACCTTGCGAAGCAGCCTGCGTCCTAGGGATCAACCAATCGCCCGTTTCGATTGAGCATATTGAAAAAAGTATTGTGGAGGAAGCTTACGAGAGAGGGCTGATTCGCCCGCAGCCCCCTACCACCCGCACTGGAAAAAAGGTAGCCATTGTTGGCTCTGGTCCAGCAGGATTAGCTGCTGCCGATCAGTTGAATCGTGCTGGGCATCTGGTTACAGTTTTTGAAAGGAAGGACCGCGTCGGTGGCTTGCTTCGTTATGGTATTCCTGATTTTAAGCTGGAGAAGTGGGTACTGGAACGCCGACTGGGTATCATGGAGGCTGAAGGTATTCGATTCAAGACCAACGCGCATGTCGGCGTAAATGTTGATCCACAATGGTTAGAGGAACAATTTGACGCCGTATTACTTTGTGGTGGTTCTACTGTTCCGCGAGATCTCGATATTCCGGGTCGAAACCTGGAAGGTATTCACTTTGCTATGGAGTATTTAGAACAAAGCAATCGACGTATTGCTGGTGACCCCAGCGCCCAACAGGAGGTAATTAGTGCCCACGGAAAGAATGTGCTGGTGATTGGCGGTGGTGATACTGGGTCCGATTGTGTTGGTACCGCTAATCGACAAAAAGCGACTCAGATTAATCAAATTGAATTATTGGCTAAACCGCCCGCAGAGCGGGATCCATTAAGCTGGCCTAACTGGCCAATGGTCATGCGAACTAGCTCGAGCCATGAAGAAGGTGTAGAACGCGACTGGGCTATTCTTACAAAAGCATTCCTAGGCGATGAAACAGGAAAAGTAAAAGCAGCACAGACTGTTCAGGTCGAGTGGACTAAAGATCCGGTTACCGGAAAACATAAGCTTAGCGAGATCCCCGGTACAGAGTCAGACATTGCTTGTGATTTGGTCTTTTTGGCAGTGGGGTTTGTTCATCCGGAGCAAAAGGGAATGCTCGAACAATTAGGGCTACAAACAGATGCCAGAAAGAATGTCCTTACTTCAGGTTACCATACGAGTCGGGAAGGCATCTTTGCAGCCGGTGATATGCGCAGAGGCCAATCCTTAGTGGTTTGGGCGATTTCAGAAGGCCGCGAAGCGGCTCACGAAATTGATGTTTGGCTTATGGGTGAATCCACACTACCTACCAAGGATGATTCCATGTTTATGGTGCATGATTAAAAGAATTTTTTCAGGTTGTAGGTGAATAGGGTTTTTCGCGGCAAATTAAAGAACTATATTGCAGTCTTCAAATTTGAGCTCAAACCAACAGAAGAACCAACTATGAAAATTGGAATTATCAGGGAGGGAAAAGTTCCTCCTGATTCCCGTGTACCACTTACACCCAAACAATGCCAGCAATTGATGAATACGTATGGAGTTGATCTATGCGTTCAGCCTTCTGATGGCCGCTGTTACTCAAATGCAGAATATCGTGATTTAAATATTCCTCTACAGGAAGATCTATCAGATTGTACGGTGCTGATGGGGGTCAAGGAAGTTCCTATCGATCAATTGATTGCGGATAAAACCTACTTCTTCTTTTCTCATACCATCAAAGAACAAGCTTACAACCGTAGGCTTCTACAAACAGTACTTAAAAACCATATTCGACTAATTGATTATGAAGTATTGACGAATGATCTGGGGAAACGAGTCATCGCATTTGGTTTTTTTGCAGGTATGGTAGGTGCACATAACGGGTTATTTACCTACGGCAAACGTACTGGCCAGTTCGATTTACCACAAATGAAATCGTTCCATGATTATCAGTCGGCTAAAAAAGCATACCAGACTATTAATTGGCCTAATATTAAAATTGTTTTGACCGGTACGGGGCGTGTTGGTCAGGGGTCGGCAAGGGTGCTAGAAGACATGGGTATTCGTAGGGTAGAGCCATCTGATTTTCTTACTTCTACTTTCGATGAGGCGGTTTTCACCCAACTGCGCGTAGCGGATTATGTGGAGCCCAAAGATGATAATGCATTTGTTGCAAAAGATTTTTACCGCCATCCTAGTGCATTTCAGAGTACTTTCAAGCCTTATACTCAGGTGGCCGATATTATGATTAACGGAATTTTCTGGGACAATCAGGCACCGCCATTCTTTACCGTTATGGATATGCGGCAGGCTGATTTCAACATTCAGGTCATTGCAGATGTCACGTGTGATATTGCCCCTGTCTCTTCTATTCCATCAACCTTACGGGCAAGTACAATCTCAGATCCTGTGTTTGGATTTGATCCCCTTACGGGAAAAGAGGTTCCAGCTTTTTCACCCGATTGTATTGATATGATGACAATTGATAATTTGCCTAATGAACTACCACGTGATGCCTCGCAAGCATTTGGTGATCAATTTCTGGAACACGTATTACCACAACTTGCTGATCCTAACAGTGAGATGCTGAAACGTGCTACCATAGCTGAAAAAGGACAGCTAGGTCGTGACTTTTCCTATCTCGTGGAATATGTAGCGGGGGTAATGAAGAAAGGAATAAACGCAACAGATGAATGTATCAAGGATTAGGGTAGAAGCTGGTTTTTAATTACATTCTTAAGGCTATACGGATTGATAGGTTATTTAACTGTGACTGAGTATGCCTTCTATGACTACGCTTATACGCAATGGTGATCTGGCGGGGATTGACCGTGCGCTTACTTTGGATCCAGATCTTGCTGATGGATTTACGGAACAAGGTTTTTCGTATTTGATGTTTGCCGCTTATTTCGGGAATGTGGCTATTATGAATCGTATTGGTCAAGACAAGTCCAATTGGACCCTCTATGATGCCATCGCAGTGGGTGACCTCGAGCGGGTCAGCGACATGGTTGAAGAAGATCCTCAGCTTATGAAAAGCCAGTCTTCCGATGGGTTTACGGCCTTGGCCCTGTCCGCATATTTTGAACACCAGGAATTGGTTCTATTTTTTCTGGACAGAGGAGCCGATCCAAGTGAACCCGTCAAGAATGCAATGGCGATTACACCATTACATGCAGCTTGTGCACGAGGCAATGATTCGATGGTACGATTGCTACTGGAAAAGGGCGCAAATCCCAATAGTCAACAGGCAAATGGTACTTCTCCATTGCATAGTGCTGTTCATCGGGGTATGAAGGATGCAGTAGAAGCATTACTTGCGCACGGTGCTGATGTACAATTAGCGATGGAGGATGGCCGTACGCCACTGGATTTTGCCAAAGCTGAAGGGCACGAGCAGATCGAGTCCATCTTACTACGTGCCTTAGGTAATATTTGATCGGTGTTACTGGCTGAGGGTATCCAAAATATTCTGTTCAATACGATGTAGAATATTATGCGTATCAGCTTTTTCAAAAGGTTTACCCGTTACGGTTTCGTATAATTGAATGTATCGATTGGATACTTGCTCTAAAAAGGCTTCAGGCATAGTGGGCATG
>JABSSK010000361.1 GCA_013214265.1 Saprospiraceae bacterium
GCTGTAGTACTGCTGTGCCTTTGGCGCGTTCTTTGGAGACTTTTCAGCCATTTCACCAGCTTCGATGAAAGCGGTAACCGCAAGAACATCTTCTCCTTTGCCATCTAAGGCTTGAGCCCGCCCCAGATAGTTACCATAAAAGCCAGGGTTCATAGCGATACCATCATCATATGCTGCAAGTGCTTTATCAAAATCCTCTGCTTTTCGTGCTGCATTACCAGAATAAAAAGCAGCAATCGGTCCGTTTTTCTTTGCAACGCTTTCCACCTTGACATCAGTTTCCGATTCTGGATCAACTGCTTCCAAGGCTTGCTTCATTAGATCAAGCGCTGCATCGTATTCTTTAGCTTTCAATTTAGCTAAACCTTCATTGTACAGTTCTACAGCAGATGCTTCCTCTTGAGCGATCATAGCTGTTGTGAGTCCTAAAAGGAGTGTTAGTGTGCTTAAAAGTTTTGTCAGATGCTTCATGTCAGATGTTTTCCTACTATGGATAAGTAAAGTCAAAAGAAATGGTTAATATTTTAATTTTGGCTAACAGGCTAGAGCTTGAACAAATACGCTTATCAGCAAAGGACACGCAATGTAAATGAAAATTATGCGATTTTGTTTGTTTACCGACTATTTATAACCTAATTGTCAGTTCATTTACCAATTTATTAACGATTTTAAAGCACCGTTAGCAGGCTTATATGTTATAGGCTTGCCAGTTGACACAAGATATTTATGCCTTTTATTCAACCTTACTTCCCTCTTTACATTAGCCATGTCCAATCTAGAGGTAGAGGGGTTTTTAGTTCCGTAAATATAAATGCTGAAGATTTAATTGAAGTTGCGCCTGTAATTGTACTTCCCGCAGGGGATAAAGAAAAAATACATCAGTCCGCATTACATGATTACTATTTTATTTGGGGGGAAAATGATGATCAAATAGGTATTGTTATGGGGTATGGTTCTATGTACAATCACTCGTCCGACCCGAATGTAGAATATCGCCCTGATTACGAAACCCAAACCCTCCATTTTTACGCTTTAAAAAATATTCCCGCCCACACCGAGTTATTCGTTAACTACAATGGAACTCCTTCCGTACAGGATCCTGTCTGGTTCGACATAAAATAAATCGGGGGTATGATAAGTCATATTGGCTATTAGTATCCAGATTCACATAGAAAATATGGTTATTTTTTGAAGCTATTTCTACACTTTTATCCACACCTTCATGAAGGTGCTGTCGTGGACATTAAAATATTATCTTTGTCACGTTTTACCATAAATAAGAATAGAAATACAAGGATATGGATTACGTCATTAGTGGTATACAGCAATTAGGCGTGGGAGTCGCTGATACCGATCAGGCATGGAAGTGGTACAATCGTCATTTTGGAATGGATGTACCTATTTTTGAAGAACGGGCACCTGCCCCTTTGATGACCAAATATACCGGTGGTGAAATCAGAAATAGATACGCTATTTTGGCGCTTAACATGCAAGGCGGTGGTGGCTTTGAAATTTGGCAATACACTTGTCGAACACCAGTTGCTCCGGCAGCCAAACCAAGATTAGGCGACTACGGTATATTCGCTGGTAAGATCAAAAGTCGGAATGTAGAAGACAATTATAACTGGCTAAAAAGTCAGGGAGTTACCATCCTCTCACCGGTGACCGAAAACCCGAATGGAGAAAAATACTTTTTTGTAGAGGACCCCTACGGTAACCCTTTCCAAATCGTTGAGGCAAATAATTGGTTTCAAAAAAAGAGTGCGTTCACAGGTGGGGTTTATGGTGCAATGATTGGTGTTTCTGATATTGAAAAATCATTGCCTCTGTATCGCGACATTTTGGGATATGATCAAATCATTTTTGATGATACCGCAACCATCCCGAACTGGAGTAAACTCGAAGGAGGCGAACAAAAGATACGCCGTGTCCTACTTCGCCACCAAAAAGAACGTAGCGGTGCTTTCGCCCCTTTACTTGGGCATACTGAAATTGAACTTATCCAGTCTGTAGATAGCAAAGGAAAAGTCATTTTCAAAGACCGCTTTTGGGGTGACTTAGGCTTTATACACCTTTGCTTTGATATTCGTAATATGGATAGCTTACGCCAAAAGTGCACAGAAATGGGCTATCCCTTTACCATCGATAGCAATGAGAGCTTTGATATGGGTGAAGCAGCCGGTCGGTTCACTTATATTGAGGACGCTGATGGTACGTTAATTGAATTTGTGGAAACCCACAAAGTTCCTATTGCAAAAAAATGGGGATGGTACCTCAACTTAAAAAACCGACCACCACAAAAGCCTTTACCAAGATGGTTACTTAAAGGGCTGGGCTTGAACCGAAAAAAAATAAGCTAATTTGAGTCTCTTTACTATTCGCAAAGGTGAACACGCTGCCCAACCGCGCAAAATAAAAATACGCTGGCAACCGCAGCGGTTCACCTTTGATGTTATTTTCAACGATGGCCGCTACCACCTCAAAGAAGGGGATCGCACCGATGTCGATCAATACGACTGGAACAAATTGTGTGGGCTTAGCTTCCACCTTTTTACTAATCACAACAATTCCTTTATGATTGGCTGGCGGTATAACCTCGATACCCAAAAGATCGAACTCAACCGATACCAACACAAGTCAGGTGAAACCATTTACGATGAGATACCTTTTGCTGACATTCATCCTGTGGGAGGACGAATCTCTGGCGTTGCTCATATCGAGTATCAGCAAAAACGAGTTCGAACTAAAGTCCAATGGTTTGATCCAGGTAAAAAAGAAGCCGCTGGTTCTTCGGAATTAATTTATCCTTTCCATGATATGCCCCGCTTAACACGCGAAATTAGCATCTGGTTTGGTGGTAACGAAACTGCACCCACCGATCTATATTTTCTGAAAAAAACCGGTTACAGGTAACGATCAGAAAAAACAAAGCCCTGCAATTCTATCCATCGAATTACAGAGCTTTAGATTTAATTAGTATTGGTGGAGACGCCGAGAGTCGAACTCGGGTCCAGAGAAAGCACCAAAAAGCCTTCTACATGTTTAGTTTTCTGTTGTATTGTCAGGATCACAGCAGGTCAGAAAACACACCAGCTGATCACCTTATCTCCAATTAATCTCGGCTATACATCAGAGCACCTGTACCGCCAAACCTGAAGGGTTGGTTGATATGCGGCACGCTGTGTATCAGGCATCAAGCGTACGGCACAAAGGCTTTCTAGGACCTAGTCTTAGGCAGCCATGGCATAATTAGAATTGCCATATAAAAATGGTTGATTGCTATTTGTTAACGGAGATAAGCTATCATGCTCCGACATGCTTACTAATTAGCTCACTCTCCTGTCGATACCAATACGTCCCCATATTGTTCGGCCAGTCGAACTGAACACCGCATGGTCTTTTCCACGTGGTATGCAAATATAAAAACACAAAGGGATGGGCAAAAGTTCCCATCCCTTTTTTTATAACAGACAAGAATTGGAATGTCTCCAACCCTCATTCTGCTATGTGTACATAAAAACGATTTAGCCTGCTAAAAGACTAATGGGAATAGTCAAGAACCGGGCTTAATTACCTTGGATTATCCAGTAAAAAATCATCCAGCTTCGTACCTACTTCATTCTAAAGATCATTCCATCTACTGCATTCGATCCAAGGCTCTTCGTGGGATCATAATTAGTTTTCTCATAGTATGCGACTAGCTGTGGGATCATGATGCGGCGCTAAGCTGCCAACCACCCAGGCTTTGAAGTTCGTGGAATTACCTACTGCACTTTAGTCGCAATATCTTTACAAATCACACTTTAGACGCAACATGTAATAAAAGTCACATACGCTGGGTTTTTTTACAATAAAGTGTCTTGCCAGATATGATCAGACTTCACTATTTTTGCGCAAAATCATTTCTATGCAAGCGGTAAACGAAACCAACTACCAATTACCTGGACAGACCAATTTCTATCGTGGAAAAGTACGTGACGTATATACCGTCGAGGATCAGCTCATAATGGTAGCTTCGGATCGGATATCCGCCTTTGATCATGTGCTAACACGCCCAATTCCTTTCAAAGGTCAGGTTTTAAATCAGGTTGCCACCTTTTTCCTACAAGCTACTGAGGATATTGTCCCTAACTGGTTGATTTCCGTCCCTGATCCGAATGTAGCTATTGGTCATGCGTGTACGCCTTTCAAAATTGAAATGGTTATTCGTGGGTATTTGGCTGGGCATGCCTGGCGTGAATATCGCAATGGAAAGCGATCGATCTGTGGTGTATCGATGCCAGATGGACTACAAGAGAGTGATCCTTTCCCTAAGCCCATCATTACACCCGCAACCAAAGCGGAGGAAGGCCACGACGAAGACATTACAAAAGAAGAAATTCTGGCACAAGGCCTAGCTACTCTTGACGACTATGCCTTGCTGGAAAAATATACGTATGCCCTATTCGAAAGAGGCTCACAAATGGCTCTTGATCAAGGGCTTATTCTGGTAGATACCAAGTATGAGTTCGGCAAAAAAGATGGTAAGATTTACTTAATTGATGAAATTCATACACCCGACAGTTCGCGATATTTTTACCACGACGGCTATCAGGAACGTCAGAACAAAGGGCAAAGGCAAAAACAACTCTCTAAAGAATTTGTACGGGAATGGTTGATGGACAATGGTTTTCAAGGCTTAGAAGGGCAAACCATGCCCACTACGCCTGATGCCTTTTTAGAGC
>JABSSK010000362.1 GCA_013214265.1 Saprospiraceae bacterium
TATCTACAACACCTTTCAAAATCCCGTATGGGGTGTTCGTTAATTCTGCATAATTTTCCGTGAAAGAAATGGGTACAAAAATCACTTGTACACCTTCATTTCTTGCATTTTTTACTAATTCTATGGTGTTGGATAGCATATTATTTGCATCCATAACTCCTTTTACTGCGTCATGAAAAATTCCACCTTCTGAAGTAAAATCATTCTGAAATTCTATTAACACAATTGCCGTTTCGTTCGTATTCATTTGCTTAAAATTTAATTACTTTTTAATTACAAAACGAAGTTCGAACAAATCACCTAATGCGCATATCACATTCTTGGCAAATGATAGCACAATCTTCCCATTCTGTTTGTAACAAACGTAAGAACCACTTATTTTAAGTCTATGAATAAATTAGATCTTGTTCCGTTAATCCCCATGGATCAAGTCAGCACTTTAGTGGAACAAAGACGTGCTTTCCATTTTAAATCATGCGATTTAAGTATTTATGAGACGCGAAAAGAAGTAACTGACTTCCCACTCAGCTTTGATGGTTTCACCATTACCTCCATGCTAAAAGGAACTAAGCAAGTTCGTTTTTCAGATCTAATTGATAGAGAATATCTACCAGGCAATACCATTATTACCCCCTCATATGCTAAGCTAAATATTGATTTTCCCGAAGCCAGTTTTGAAAAGCCCACCCAGTGTACCGCACTAACAATAGATAATGACTTTATCAAAAAACAAGTCCACGAGTTCAATGATTTGTTAGATAAAGATCGCTTTATCGATAGTTGGCGAATTGTAGACCATCCTATCTTAATGTATAATAATGAAGAGTTGGTAAATATTCATAAGAAGATCTTTAGGTTATCTCACTCCAATGACCCCTTCAAAGAAATACACATCAACTTATTATTAAAAGAACTGGTGTTATGTGTATTGAAAATGCAAAATATAATCATGCTTAATAATGATGCAGCACATAACACCAATAGCGCACCTTTTGCTGCCATCATGAATTACATCCGGCTAAATATTCACTCTGAAATTCAAATTGATGACTTACTCAAAATTTCTTCCATGAGTAAATCATCCTTCTATCGGGCATTTGTTAATGAACTTGGAATATCCCCTTATCAAATGATCATTAATGAACGATTAAAAATTGGTAAAAAACTTTTAATAAACGAAAAACTGTCTGTTAAAGAAACAGCTTATGCGGTAGGCTTTTCTAGTGCTAATTACTTTATTCGCTTATTTAAGAAATATGAAGGAATTACACCAAAACAATTTGTTCACAAGCAGTTTAAATTATGACATTAGTGTATTTTTTTATTATTTAAATCAATCAACTTCCCAGAGTCTTCAAAATAATTTAAAAGCAAAAACCGGTCTTAGTAACTTGATCAAAAACAATCATCTTTCATCAGGATCTCTAAGCCTATTACAGTAATCATTTGCCAACCATTCAATAAACGAAACACACGCTGCCTCCTTTCCTTTTGATATCAACATACTTAATAATATGGCCATCCCTTTTTTATGTTAGTTGGCAAAGGTACCTTTCCACAAAGCTGACACGTATCAAGCCTCATCTGCCGAACGACTAAACAAAATTTCACAAATTCAAAGGAGGCCATTAAACCTAAATCCAAAAAGAGAGTCAAAAGAGAAATTAAATTCAAATTCCGGTATGAACAATCCAATGCTTCCCATCCTTCTCGCTGTTTTAATTTGTACAGCTTGCAATAAAGACGAAACCATTACACCCCAAAACGGAACGCCTATAGTCACGGCTGAAGCCTCGTATTCCATTATAGTTGATTCAGATATCACCTATGCCAAAGGGCTATCTTATGAGCGTGGAACCGTTCTTGAAAAGGAACTCCAACTGGATGTTTATCACCCCGACAATAACGCTAATAATAGGCCAGTATACATGTTCGTTCATGGCGGAGGATTTACGGGTGGTGACAAACAAAAAGGTAGTATTACAGATATTGCAGATTACTACGCCTCGAGGGGCTGGGTGTTTGTTTCTATAAATTATCGCCTTGCGGGTGATATTGGGATTGATCCAACCGGGATTGCCCCACAAGAATGGATAGACCAGGTTACCAATTCAAACCCTGCCAATGCCCAAGACTTCAGGAAAGGTATTGCTGCGTATGCGGCCCAGCGAGATGCCAAAGCGGCCCTGCGGTGGATCGTCGCTAACGCCTCCAACTATGGCATAAACACCGACTATATTACCATTGGCGGAGGATCAGCAGGGTCAACCACCGTCATTGCCGTTGGTGTTTCAGAGGCAGGAGACTTTAAAGATGAAATCTCAATTGAAGACGATCCCACCCTGAGCACAACAAATCTGAACGAGACCTACGAAGTTAGAAGCATTATTAACCACTGGGGTTCTGATAATGTATTGAGCGTTTTTGAAAATCTGTATGGACTAAATCGTTTCGATAGGAGTGATCCTGAAATGTGGATAGCACATGGAACCGATGATCCAATAGTACCGTACTCGGAGGCTGAAAACCTAAAAAATATATATGATTCTTTAGATATATACAGTGAGCTTGTCACTTTGCAGAACAAAGGTCATGGTGCCTGGAATGTAAAAGTGGACGGTAATAGCCTGCAAGCATTATCGTTCAACTTCCTAGTGGATAGACAAAATCTGATTCTTGAATAAACCTAACCCCTATTCGGTTTTGTACATCACTTTTAAAATAACCAATCCACACTATCCGTTACGTTCTTTTTTATCTCAATGAATGGAAAATTAATGATAGGACCAGATAAAGACACGACATTCCCGCTTGATAATTACAAAAGGCTTTGTTTCTTAAAAAACATTGTACAAAACCCTAATATAATTGTTGGCGACTACACCTACTATGATGATTTTGATAATGTCGAGAACTTTGAAAAAAATGTAAAATATCATTTTGACTTTATTGATGATAAACTAATCATTGGAAAATTTTGCATGATTGCTTCCGATGTGAAATTCATAATGAATGGCGCAAATCATTTAACCGATGCATTATCAACTTACCCTTTTGCTATTTTTGGTAACGGTTGGGAGAATGCTATGAAAGGAAAAAAATATCCCATAAAAGGGGACATCAATATTGGTAATGATGTGTGGATTGGTTATAACGCTACCATCATGGCTGGTGTACATATCGGAGATGGCGCAATCATTGCAACCAACTCGACCGTCACTAAAGACGTTGCGCCTTATTCCATTGTCGGTGGAAACCCCGCAACAGAGATCAGAAAACGATTCCCAGAAGAAACGATTCATAAGCTTTTAAAACTCCAATGGTGGAATTGGGATATTCAGAAAATAACAAGTAATCTTCAGCACCTGACAAGTAATGAGATTGAAAAAATCAGTGCTTAACAAAACCAGCAACTCAACTTCGCGTTCTCGGATCTCTTTTACTCTGGTTCTAATTTTGCAAATAATACAGATTGCCTATTTCCTGTTTTTGGATACTTAGTGATTCTCTAAGCCAGTATGTGTAGAAGGAACACATTCCTGGTTTTTAGATCCAAAGTTCTACCATTTGAATGCATCACTTATGGATTAATACCTCACTCCGATCAAGAAAGACCAAATAAGTTGACAGCCGATATTGTAACGGTAATACCGAATTTTACTAAAAGTAATATTACAACCCTAAGCAAAACGTATTGCGCCGGCTGTACCCATAAAGTGTAAATGACTACCATGTAGTTCATATCCCCTCAGCATATCTTCTGCATAATGAAAATGAGATATCATAACGACAATGCAAAGCTTGCAACCCCAAGTATAGAACATCATAACAAGGGTAATCTTTTTCACTGAAAAGTACGGATCCTAACAATTGGAAATAGTATTCCCCAATGCATACCAACAAAATGACTTGGTATGGATTATGTACAACATATTTTGATGTAGGTACTGATATTGGTATTTTAAACATCATTACAAAACCAAGTAATTAGTGCATATGAGCCTTACCAAAAATTACGATGGGTACACTTCCTTCCAGTATCTCGAAAAAGAAATAGACTACCCCGATTTTGCATTAGCTGACGAAATAAATCGTGTCCCTGAATACCTTGTCCCTCTGAATGAGGAGCAGGAGGTGCAAGTCCAGAATATTGTGGAGAACCACATTATGATTTCCATGCATGAACACTTAGGCGTTTTTCCGAAAGACGTGATGCAAACCCCTGAATACTTACGTAATGGCCGAATGGCTACAGGATTTGTAGGGCTGGCGAATAGCCACTGGGATGCTGTATTTGACAATTTAATGAATGGCTTATGCCGTATTCATTCAAAAAGTGGTTGGAAATGGTCAGAGGTATTACACGACCTGGGAATGCGTCTTTGTGATATTGCTCACCAGGATTTTTTGATTCACTGCCAAGGGGTTGATGATATCAGGAAAGCCCATACCGAAGGAAAACTTGCCTGGATAGCTACCCAGGAAGGGGCTGCTATGATTGAGAATGAACTGGATCGACTGGATATCCTCTATGGTTTTGGCCTGCGGTCGTTAGGTATTACCTACAGTGAATCCAATGCATTGGGTAATGGGCTCAAAGAACAACGCGACGGAGGCCTCACCGCTTTTGGCCGCAAGGCTGTAGAAAGGATGAACAAACTCGGCATCTTAATTGATTGCTCCCATACTGGGGATCTGACCGCTCTAGAC
>JABSSK010000363.1 GCA_013214265.1 Saprospiraceae bacterium
AGCGATTGCCGATTGGATTTGTCTTCTGACCCATATTTTATGGTATGATTATTATTAAATCTTATTCGTTCTCGTCGGTTGCTACTTCTTCAACCTCAGCTACATCATCAGCTGCGTTGTCTTGCTCAACCGGAATGCGGTTCTCCACGATTAAAGTAACGTGGTTGGTACGTTTGCTAATCCGATGTGCACGCCCATGAGGAGCGGGACGGAATCGCTTTAACATTGCGCCTTCATCTGAGAAGATAGTCTTCTGCATTTTCCAGACCACCCAATTTGTGTTCCCAGTTGGCGATGGCTGACATCAGCAGTTTCTCTAACCAAGAAGCTGCTTCTTTTTTGGTAAACCGCAAAATAGAAAGAGCCTCATCAATGTCTTTGCCACGAATATTGTCGACTACCAGGCGCATTTTACGCGCTGACATGGGGACGTTTTTTAGTTTTGCTACTGCTTCCATAACTTTTTTAATTTGACCTCAGGCGAGCCTGATTCAAAAAATAATTTTAACGGTTACCGGTATGGCCTTTGAAACTACGCGTTGGTGCGAATTCACCCAACTTGTGTCCTACCATGTTTTCCGTTACGAATACCGGAACAAAAGTTTTTCCGTTGTGGACAGCGATGGTTTCACCAACCATATCCGGAATAATCATAGAAGAACGCGACCAAGTCTTGATGACTGTTTTCTTCTTTGATTCTTTCGCCTTTTCTACTTTAGTCAGCAGCTTGTGAAAGACGTAAGGTCCTTTTTTTATTGATCTTGCCATGATATATATGCATTTCCGGGAAAGGCTGCTAGCCAAAGTGACTTAGGTTCCTCTCACCTCTATACAGTTAATAATTATTTACGTTTCTTCTTACGGCTAATGATCATCTTATCCGAGAACTTGTTCGGACGACGAGTTTTTTGTCCTTTAGCCATTTGACCATTACGGCTTCGTGGGTGTCCACCTGAAGCACGGCCTTCCCCACCACCCATTGGGTGATCCACTGGGTTCATAGCAACACCTCGTACGCGAGGACGACGACCCAACCAGCGTTTACGACCAGCTTTACCTAGTACGATTAAGCCGTGATCTGCATTTGAGGTTGACCCGATAGTAGCTTTGCATGTTAGTAGCACACGACGTACTTCTCCAGAAGGTAATTTAACAATAGCATACTTACCTTCACGGCTCATTAGTACCCCATATGTTCCGGCACTTCTGGCCAAGGCCGCACCTTTACCGGGGCGTAACTCGATGGCATGAATTGAAGCACCTAATGGTATTTCGCTAAGGTAAAGCGCATTACCTGTAACAGGAGCAGCACCTTTACCGGATACAATTTCAGCACCTACCTGCAACCCGTCAGGTGCAATAATGTAGCGTTTCTCACCATCCGTGTATTGCACTAGAGCAATAAAAGCAGTACGGTTCGGATCGTACTCGATGGTTTTAACGGTTGCCGTTACATTTTCTTTATCTCGGTTAAAATCAATGATACGATAGCGGCGTTTGTGCCCACCACCACGATTTCTCATTGTCATTTTACCGGTACGGGAGCGTCCACCTGTTTTCTTGAGTGGCGCTAGCAAGCTCTTTTCGGGCTTGTCCGTTGTCAGTTCGCTAAATGTGCTACTTATGCGGGTACGTAAACCCGGTGTAACAGGACTATGCTTTTTAACTGGCATGGTAATAATTTTGGTGATTCATCGCCGGATGAGTAGAACCATGCGTTACTCCCGACCCGAATCTGAATAATGAATTAATCCCTAGCAGGCTTCCCTACAAATCACCGAAGAAGTCGATTTCTTCGCCTTCGTTCAAGGTGATGATCGCTTTTTTATAAGCTGGCTTACGTCCTTGCAGCAAACCTGATCGGGTAGAGCGGGTAATGAATCGTCCTGGCATGATTAAGGTGCGAACACGCTCAACCGTAACACTGTACATTTCCTCAACCGCTTTTTTGATTTCTACTTTATTAGCACGCTTATCCACCACAAAAGTATACTGGTTCTGGTTTTCAGACAGAGACTCGGACTTTTCCGTGATCAGCGGCTTAATCAGTATGTTTTTCTTTACCATAACTTTTGGTTTATCGCTTCTCACCTGACTATGCGATAAACATAATCAGATCATTGGCGGATATTTATACCATTGATTCTTTTATCTTCTCCACTGCGCTTTCTGATAAAATCAGGGCGCCAGCATTCAAAATATCATAGGTATTCAAATCAGCAACCCGAACAACCTGAGCTTTGCGCAAGTTGCGGCTGGACAAATACACTTCTTTTTCGATATCAGCAGTTACCAGCACGGATTTCTTACTTTCTGCTTGTAACGCGCTTAGAATGTTGATGTAAGCACTGGTTTTTGGTGCTTCGAACGAGAAATCTTCAACCACTGTAATCTCACCAGCTCCAGCTTTTCCTGAAAGTGCAGAAGCACGAGCCAAGCGTTTTACTTTTTTATTCAAGCGCACATTATAGGAGCGTGGGCGAGGACCAAATACACGGCCACCACCACGAAAAACAGGGCTTTTCAAACTACCTGCACGTGCCGTACCTGTACCTTTTTGGCGCTTGATTTTGCGGGTTGATGCCGTAATTTCCCCTTTTTCTTTTGTTTTGTGTGTACCCTGACGTTGGTTTGCCAGATACTGTTTAACCGCAAGGTAAATCGCATGCTCGTTGGGCTCGATGCCAAAAATATTTTCCGGTAAATCGATGCTCCTACCGGTTGGCTGACCCTGGATATTTACAACTTCAAGTGTCATTTTCTTCAGTTTAGTGAACGTTTGTAATAAGCTTACAACCGTTCAATGAAACACAATTACTTTTCCAAAATCACGTATGATCCCTTATGACCAGGAATCGCACCTTTCACCAGAATTAAGTTCTTGTCGGGAAAAACCTTCAATACCTGCAGGTTTTGAACTTTTACCCGGCGATTACCGTCCTGACCTGCCATGCGCATCCCTTTGAATACACGCGCAGGATAAGATGCAGCACCAATCGAACCTGGTGCACGCTGGCGGTTGTGCTGACCGTGTGTAGCATCATTAACCCCTCTAAAGTTGTGGCGTTTAACAACACCCTGGAAGCCTTTACCTTTGGAAGTACCTACTGCACTTACCAGGTCTCCTTCCGTAAATACCTCATCGACTTTAATGACATCACCGATCGCTTTTTCGATATCAAAGTCACGAAACTCAACAAGTTTTCTTTTCGGAGTTGTACTTGCTTTTTCAAAATGTCCGCGAAGCGCTTGGGAAGTATTCTTCTCTTTTGCTTCACCGTATCCAATCTGGAGTGCATTGTATCCGTCCGTTTCCTCGGTTTTCACTTGTGTTACAACACAAGGTCCTGCCTCGACTACGGTACAAGCAATATTTTTTCCAGCATCATCAAAGATGCTGGTCATGCCGATCTTTTTACCTAATAGTCCGTTCATCAGATCTAAAAATTTAATGGTTTACGTTCCCCCACTAGGAAAAAGCCCCGAGAAGCGACGCCTTCTTTATTTAAAAAAAAGGCTTGTCGCTTTACCACAGATTTACTGCGGTAGGCTTCCAATAGAACCTAAGGGGAACTTAGGTTTGTTCTGAGCCAGCGCTTTCTTTCGAAAGCGCAGCAGAAGAACGATGTTTACTGAATCTGGAAATTACGTCAACTTCACTTGTATATCCACACCGCTAGGTAATTCCAGCTTAGACAATGCATCGACTGTCTTTTGTGTAGGTGTGTAGATTTCGATAAGGCGCTTGTGGGTGCGCAACTGGAACTGCTCACGAGATTTCTTGCTGACGTGCGGTGATCGTAGCACGGTAAAGATTTTTTTCTCGGTGGGCAGCGGAATCGGGCCAGTTACAACCGCTCCACTATTCCTTACGGTCTTCACAATTTTCTCCGTTGATTTATCAACCAGATTGTGGTCGTACGAACGAAGCTTAATTCTAATCTTCTGATTCATGCCTTAGTACTCTAAATTTTCAAGATTAAAAGTGTGGCCTGCTTCGTTCAGCAGACCACATATCTATTTGTTTAGGCTTTTACTTCGCCTTTTGCTTTTTCCATTACTTCCTTAGCAATGCCTTCTGGTGCTTGCGCATAATGGCTAAATTCCATTGCTGAACTTGCACGACCGGAAGTGATTGTACGCAACTGTGTTACGTAACCGAACATTTCAGCCAATGGCACATCAGCAGTCAGGGAAACAGCACCACCGGGGCGAGGCTCCTGCCCTTTAGGCAAACCACGACGACGGTTCAAGTCACCAACTACAGAACCTACATACTCTTCTGGCGTAGTAACCTCCAGTTTCATAATTGGTTCCATAATTTTAGGTTTCGTTTTCGCTGCTGCAGCTTTGAACCCTTCTTTAGCACACAATTCGAAGGCAATTGGCTTAGAGTCAACGGCGTGCATAGACCCGTCAAATACTCTTACCTTCATGCTTTCAATATTGTATCCTGCTAACACACCATTGTCCATGCAAGCCAAGAATCCGTCTTTGATAGGCTTCTGGTAGTTTTTATCAATGGCACCACCAACGATACCCCATTCAAACTGAAGCTTTTCTTTTCCGTTTTGGAAAGACTCGCTGTCCAAAAATTCCTGATCTGCAGGTCCTAATTCGAATTCCATATCAGCAAACAAACCAGAACCACCCGACTGCTTCTTCAAGCGCTCACGGTGAGCAACCATTGACGTCAGTGCTTCTTTGT
>JABSSK010000364.1 GCA_013214265.1 Saprospiraceae bacterium
GTGCCATCCTGGACAAACATATGGTAGTGGAAATCCTGTAAGCATTTCGTCAGGTCCATCAACAAAATCAACATACCACCATTTCGTAACTGTCACGAATGAGATTACCGTCAAAGGCAGAACTAATTTCCATATCAATCTTTTCACTTCTTGTAGCTCTTTTTTTATGACGCACAACGGTTTGTGTATGGTGCGTATCCCGAAGGGTGCTATGATTTTATATACATTGTTGTAGATTTTTTTCTTTGTATTTCTTTTTAAGAGCTTCGATAGCACCTTCTCTGTTGCTCTTCATGAATTCAAGCTCATCACTTTGTCTCATGATTGGATTGAATTCTCTTAAATTTTGGTCGCTCCAAATAGCTAGGTCAACCACCACAGGTGCAAGGGATAATCCTTTGTCAGTTAAATGATAAAGCTTAGTTTTTTTATTGCTCGGATGATTTTTTCTCTCTACTAGTTCAAATTGCTCAAGACATTTGAGTTTCAAAGTAAGGATACTGGTAGAGATGGCTTCATCACTATCTGTAAAATCTTTAAATGTTTCCATTCCTTCGATAAGCATCTGCTTGATAATTATAAGCATCCACTTATCTCCTAAAATATCAATAGCTGATGTAACTGGACAGTCGCATCTAAATTCTTGCTTCATATATAAACAAATTTAAAAATTCTCCAATTTTTACTTCGAAATTCAAAGTAATTATCTATTTTTACTACGAAATCCAAAGTAATAAATATTTAGCGAGATACATTATGAGCGAAATTCAAATATCAACAATAGGTCTTATTCTTTCCATTATTCCCGTTACGCTGCACGGTATCGAAATGCTCTTTCCCATGCAAGCTCGAATGATCGCTAATTGGGTATTGCCATTTTTTGGTCTTAAAAGTCCAAGTTCTAAAACGGCTTTGACTCAAGACGAACAACTTTCTATGCTTGATGCCGCACTTGATGCCGCTCCAATGGAAAAATCTACCAATGCAAAAGACTATATTTTTATTTTGCTTTTCGAGCAGCGACAAGGAGCTATTGGCTTTGCAGCGGTGGCTGTAGGTGCCATTTATGGAATGGGGCTTGAACTTGCTGCACGACAACCTTTACATCTTTTACTTGGAGTCGTTGCCATTTTAATGATGTTAGTAAATGCCAATCAAGCAGGTTTTTTACCTTTTTTTGGCAAGCATCCAAAGGTGTCAAAGCACGGTAGAAATGTGGGAATTGTTTTCACACCATTTTGGTTAGTCGTTGCTCTGTTGAATTGGTTAGCCTTTTCTTATGTGATGTCGTAGTGTTTTCTAATTGTTTACAACGTTTTGTCTAAATGGCGTAGCGACGCATAGCCGCTATGAACATTTTAGCCTTTATTCGCTGTTGGCTTCATTGATTTAGAAATTCTTTTATTTCATATTGAAGGTATTTTTCACCTAATATTATATCTTGGTTTAAAAACATGAAAATCTCTTTTTTCTCCTGATTTGTTTCTTTGCCATTTTCAATTAAGAAGTCAAGACTTTTTTGCAGTTTTAGTTCGAGATATTTCTTTGATTCCTCTATTTCGGACAGTGAAGATAGTTTTTCGAATTCGATTAATTCAACCTTCGAATTAGCAACAGCTTTCCATGTATGTAACTTGACATTGGGTCCTTGAATTCCCTCTGACTTATTTATTATTTCAAATATTGAAGTAGTTTCATCGTTCATATATTTATTTAAACTATCAATTAGAATTTGTTGTTTTGGTAATGTATTCTCAATATCTCTACTGCTTTCTTCCAATTCAGCCGCAATAGTGGAGTAAACTTGATTCAAATATTTTTTGTCTTTTCTTTCTTCATTCCAGTTGTTAATCACCAATGCAATTAAAATTCCAATGATTACTGGAACAACTTCCCTAATTAATTGACTGACTCGTTTCATTTGTTAGTAGTTATTTTTCCATCGTATATTTTTCTTTTTGCTTGCAGGTAACGACTAGCTATCCGTAGTTCGTAGCCTTAGCGGAGAATTGCGGATAGGTTTTGTTGTGTGCAGTTTAAATTTTTATGCCTTTAATCTTTCTTAATGTTTACCCTGGTATCTAAATGTTTTTATAGAAAAGAAATTGAATTTCAGATGGGAATTCTTCGTATGCATTTGCATGAATTCCACCGAGATAACAATTTTGTTTAGCATAAAAACGACAAGCATTTACATTGTTATTTTGCGTTTCTATTTTAATTGTTTTACACTTTTCCCTTTGTGAGAAATCAATAGCTTGCTGAAATAATAATGTTCCAACACCATTATTTCGATACTCGGGCTTTACTCTAATGTCCCAAATAACAGCTAAATCATTTCTTCCTTCAAGCATATGAAGACCTTTGGTTTTTAGGGCAATTGTTATTCCAGCAATTACTTCTGATTTGTTATTTATTGCAACAAAAAATCCCCAATTTTTAATATCCCATTTCTTAGCCCAATCATCAGGGGTTTCAGATTCGTCATAGTCTTTCAGATAGGGTGATTCAATTTTTGTTTCCCTAATACCGATTCCATTAATGCCATTACTTTGGAAGGATACGTCAAAGATCGATTTAACTTCAAATGATATTGGAATTTTAGCGTACTCATTTAATTGATCCCAACCTATTGATTCAATTTCAATGTTCATTTTTTTAGGGTACTACATTGTTTTATTGCACACAACGGTGAGTGTAAAATGCGTTTTAATGCAATTTTCACACCTTGTTGTATTCAGTTATAATTCATTTTTTTGTAAATAGATTTTTGATTACCTAATATTCTAAGTTCTCCAACAACCCCGTGCGGATTTAATATAAATAAATACCGGTAGTCATCTTTTAAGTGATAGAATTCTTTCTTTGAAAAAGGAAGCAATTCCTTTTTATCAATTGTTAATTTATCATCAATAAGAGTTATTTGAACTGTATCCGTTTCTGAACTATAAGTTCCAGTATAGTTCTTCAGTTCGTTTTGTGAAATTTCAATTGGCTTCTTGTTTAGACGTGTTAGCACTTTTTTTTCTGTCAAATCGTATTGATCAAAAGGTCTTAAAAAATAGAACTGTTTACTTCTTTTATTTATTTTTTTTAAAACCAAGGTATATCTGTCCCAATACGTACCATCATATATGGCTACATAACTTCCGTCAACAACCTCCAATATATTGTTATGTACAACTATTGTAGTGTTTTCATCTATTCCTATACCTGTTATTTTTCGATTCTTTTTTAGGACTTCAAACATATCAAACTGTCTGTTTCTTGCCAGAATATGTTGATCTATTGCTGTGTTGTTCAATAAGGCAAAACCTTCGGTATGATCTCCTACCATAATTGTATTGTTTTCGAATTGTCCTCTTACAAGAAAAGAGCCTAAGATACTTGCTCCTCCAGAAGTCCCTCCAATTACACCTCCCTTTGATAGTATTGAGAACAGTTCTTTATGAAAACTTGTATTCAAATAACTATCTGCAAGAAGTGATGGTCTACCACCGGTAAACCATACTGCTCTCGCGTTTTTTAGGGGGGCAATAAAACTTTGCGAATTTGCGGAGTCGATATCTCTATTGTGAAGGACTTGAACGTCTATGTACCCCTTATCTCTAAAGAAATCAACATAGTATTTAGAACAATTGTAGTCATTCCCTATTGGATCAATGTACTTGTCTGGACAAGTAGTTGGTACAATTATGATTCTATCTGTGGAATCATCTAATATTTCTGAAATTTTTTCTAAGGCCGCGTTGTCATTTCCACCACCTACAGCAATTATGTATCCATTTTGGATGCTATCAGTTTGGGAGAATAGACTAAAAACTGAAAAAGAAAAAAATAATGAATAGAATAGTTTTTTCATATTGATTACAACGTTTCGGCTAAACTGCGTTTTAATGCAGTTTAGGTTTTGTTGTATGCCGTTTTATTCTGTTTTGTATTGTTTTCCAACATTTTCTGGGTTCTTTAAATCAATCCAAAAAATATCCATTGGTTCGTTCGATTCCATTTGTCCATTTTGGTTAGTGTCCTTTCTCGCAAATATGTACATATAGTCATTTGCTGAGTCATATTCTGAACTCATAACAGAATACTCTTTTGGGATTAATAGTTTTTTATTAAAACCATTTATGTCAAAATGGTAGAACTTTCTTAAATCTTTAACATTAATAAAACCGTCTTTATTTGAATCCTCGTCATAAACAGAAATCATATAAAAATCCCTTTTTACTAGTTTGTAATTCAAAGTATCCTTTGAAAATGCTGGATAGTAAAGGGTTTTGATTAAAACTGGCTTTTCAAACAGCTTGTTTTCGGTTTTCGTTGTATTGTTATAATGTGAAACATTTACAAAATTATACCCATATATTGCTTCAAATCCTGGCATAAAATTCCGATTCCAATTATTTCCATCTTCATAATCATCATCCCAATTTGTGTGATAAGAATTTGAGCCAGTAAATGTTTTTTTAGTTTTCTTATCGTAATTCACTTTATAAATTGGTGTTAATCTATGTTCAGGATTAAAAGTCAGAAGAACATTCCTAGGTCTTGTTTCGAGTTTTAGTGAGTCTATTTGAAGTCCGACAATTTTTTGTCCGTTTTCATCCTCTGATATTTCACTTACTTGAAATCCTTTCTTTTCAATTTTATTACCTGAACAACTTATTATCAAAAGTCCAAGTATTATTAATGTCAGA
>JABSSK010000365.1 GCA_013214265.1 Saprospiraceae bacterium
TGATGCACACCCGGAAGCTGGTGAAATGATTGTCAATAAGAAAATTGGAGGTATAGGCCACTTTGAAGTGATTGCTCCTGGTAGTGCTGCTTGGCCACATATCATTGAGTCGATCGAAAATCGTATTGCGCCAGTTGAGCCTCCAACTGATAGAGAAATAGGCCAAAATATTAATTACTAATCATGCTGACTTCTTTGCAAGGTCTTAACCATTACGATTGATCACTAAAAATCGGAACTAAGGCAAAGGTACAGAGGTATGATGCTGAAACGTTGATTTGTGGCTTTGGCAATGCTAAGAAGGCTTCGTGAATATCTATAACCTCGCTAATTGTGAAAATAAGAGCCGAGAACAGCAGTTTTTTCAACAATTGAACCACAGATTATATTGGCATCAACTCATGATGTTATTCGCTTAAAGGGAAATGGCTACGAAAATTCAGTTGAGGTCAACTGCTATATGGATAGGTTCTTGCATGAGGGCCTGCTGGTTAGGAAGCATGGGAGGCACCTAGGCTGCGAACATTGCGGATAGATCTTATTTATTAGATATTCCGTGGCAGGGCATCCATACTCTAAAAACACTAGGATCAAACCTAAGCATTATCGGTCTTTCTTAAAGATTCACGAAGGAAAAGGGAGAACCCTACTCTAATGGAGCCTACAGGATCATAAGCGGCTAGCATGCGATTAGTTTGGATACCATGACCATCCGGGTTCAGAAGAAATATATAGGGATTTAGTTTTGGAAGCGTCTATGCTTTTGTATCCTTTCCAGTTTGATGTAGTTGGAACGTAGGAGATGGTATGGCCCTTTTATGGAAGGAAAGCCTATAACTTTGCTTAAGGACGAACTTACGACTGCATTGGTGGCGATTCGTGTTTGTCCATCAATGCCTTATGACACTTTACTTGTTATTATTTGCGATCATGAGGAGTAGTAAGTTACAGCACCTTTATAATTAATTGAACCATAAGCATAGTTTTGCCGTTAACCTTGTGCTGTTTGACGATTCGTAATTGCCAATTACAGGTGGTTGAACACAAATTAAAAAGGCTGCACTATGAAGTACAGCCTCAATTGACGCTAAGTTTCATACAATGTTTCTCTCGGTAATTACCGTACAGAGAGCAGAGTATTCATTATTGTTAAGAATAACGTTCTGTTATCTATAGAGCAATTTAACAAAATATATTTCACAATAGCAGTTTTTTACAGGGAAATATTTTGAATTCAATTTCCGCAAACGTTTGCGCAATCGGTTGTTGTGGAAAACTTTATATATTTCATACTTTGCCGTTGTTTATTATCGAAAAATGGTTCTTACACCTGTAGCGGGTGAACGACTTTTGTACTAAGCCTGAATATGGGACGTATTACCATTAAAGATATCGCAAGGGCGTTGGATATCCATCCATCGACGGTTTCTCGGGCTTTAAAAGATCATCCTGATGTAGGGCAACAGACAAAGGCAGCTGTGCAGCAGCTGGCCAAGGAATTGGGTTATTCCCCAAATCAGCAAGCCATTCAATTTAGGCACCGGAAAAGTGGCTTAATTGGTTTAATTCTTCCTTCAATTAATATGTTCTTTTTCCCATCTGTGATACAGGCTGCCGAAGAGGAGGCTTCCCGCAATGGATACAAGCTCTTAGTTTTTCAATCCAATAAACTGCTTACCAAAGAGCAACAGATTATACAACTATGTCAGGATTTTAGGCTCGAAGGTGTACTGATCGCTCTTAGTAACGGAACGACAAATATGGATCATGTAGAGCAACTACGCGCTCAGGATGTTCCGGTTGTCTTGTTTGATAAAGTTTTTTTGGGAGGCGACTGGCCACTAGTGCGTATCGGTGATGCGCGGGCAGCCGAAATGGCTGTACGCCATTTATACAAACAGGGATACCAAAACATCATTGGGCTGTTTGATAATGCATTCTTACACATCTCTCAGCAACGGTATCATGGATTCAGCCAAGCATTAACGAAAGAAGGTATGCAACCAAGAGAAGACTGGGTCTTCTTTGTAGATAATGCGGAAGAAGCAGAAGAGTTAGTTTTGAATGCACTCGCTCAAAATCCTGAAATAGATGGGATCTTCGTTATGAGTGATGAATTACTGGCTGAGGTCATGCGTATCTTAGACAAAACAGGGAAACAGGTGCCATCTGAATTGGGGATCGTAGCCATTAGTGATGGTCGACTACCGTATATTACCAGGCCAAAAGTTACCTACATCCATCATTCCGGCTTTGAAGTCGGCAGGCAGGCAGCGGGTATGTTATTTCAGCTCATCCGGGATGTACCATTATTTAAAAGGGAAGTCGAAGTTCCTGTGTACCTAGTCATGCAAGAATCCACTACAGGAAAAAGAGGCTCATCCCATTGATGTCGTCTTGAGGTCAGTTGTTAAGTGATAAGTAATAGCTTCTTATATTTGCTTTCGCAAAAACAGTGCTTCATGGATTTATATCAAATTGCGGTTGTTTTAATCGTTTTAGCGGCTTTATTTGGTTACGTTAACCAGCGATTCCTCAAATTGCCTTTCACCATTGGGTTAATGGTTGTTTCTATTTTCTTTTCGATGGGATTGATGACCATTGGGCATTGGTCGCCGGGATTACTGGAGTTGGAAACATCTTTTCTGAGTCAAATTAATTTTGAACGGCTATTAATGGAAGGGATGTTGAGCTATTTGCTGTTTGCTGGTGCACTGCATATTGATTTTCGGCAACTGGCGGCCCAGCGTTGGCCCATTTTAATTTTTGCAACCATTGGTGTGCTCACCTCTACTTTTTTAATAGGGGGTGGTATTTATGGGTTATTACTCATCGTGGGTATGGAGCAACCCTTTATCTATTGTCTACTTTTTGGAGCACTTATTTCGCCAACGGATCCTATTGCGGTTCTGGGTATTTTGAAAAAGGCAGGGGTGCCCAAAGCATTAGAGGCTAAAATTGCGGGAGAAAGCCTGTTTAATGATGGGATTGGGGTAGTCATTTTTATAACCATCTACCAATTGGCTGACGCAAGTAGCCCTGGAGGTGGTGTAGGAGAGATAGCTTTTTTGTTCTTGGAAGAAGTAGGTGGTGGGCTTTTGCTGGGATTAATTCTGGGTGCCGGTGCATATTACCTGTTGCGTACAATCGATAGTTATGAAGTGGAAGTGTTAATCACATTAGCCTTGGTCATGGGGGGGTACGGATTGGCGAGCTATCTTCATTTTTCGGGTCCACTAGCTATGGTTGTAGCTGGTTTGATGATTGGTCATGAACGTTTTCGTACAGCTTCTATGTCGGATGTGACCGAAAAGTATGTGGATCAATTCTGGAAACTTGTCGATGTTCTGCTTAATGCTATTCTTTTTGTCTTGATTGGTTTGGAGATTGTTTCCTTACAATTGAATGGAGCCTACATATTAGCGGGGCTATTTGCCATTCCGATTGTACTGCTTTGTCGGTTTGTAGCCCTAAGCGTTCCTATTACGTTACTCGGTAAAGGACTGGACTTTTTGCCTGGAACAAATATCATTCTGACCTGGGGTGGTTTAAGGGGCGGGATAAGCATTGCACTTGCCTTAAGTTTAGAAGCCTACATGGCGCAAGATCTGTTGCTTACTATGACGTATGTGGTGGTTGTCTTTTCCATTATCGTTCAGGGCCTTACAGTTGGGAAGGTGGTAGAGCGGAAATTAGTTCAACATAGCTCTGTTTGATCGATAAGATCTACATTCAGTATATAAGTCTCTGCACCCTTATTATCGGAGTATCGTACCCGGATATCATCCATTTTTGAACAAAAATGCAAGTTTAGCCTTATGCATCCATGATCACTCTAATAGGTTGTTTGAAGGCTTCTAGTATATTGTGACTCAGGAACCCTTACCTTTATTGGATAGCTCAAAAACAAAAACAAAAACCCGAACAAATGAAATGGAAACACGCCTGGCTGGTGATGTGTCTTATGGCTATACCCTTTCTTTTAGGTGCTCAATCTGAAAGGCTAAAATTGTTTATTGATTGCCGTACGGATTGCGATGAAAGCTATTTTCGTCAGGAGTTGAACTATGTTGATCACGTACGGGATATCCGACTGTCGGATGTTCATATTCTGGTTACTAGCTTTAGTGCTGGTAATGGTGGAAGAACGTATACACTCCAATTTAATGGTCGCAAAGCATATCAGGATGAGGTTATCGAATTAGAATATTCGGCTTTACCAAATAGCCCGCGGGATGAAGTGCGCTCCGGAATGCTGAAACGCATGAATGCTGGGTTGATGCCTTTTATTATTGAAGCGGGTCAGGTTGATGAAGTTACAATTGATATTGTCTCTGCGTCTGGTTCGGATGATGAGGAAGGGGTAGACCCATTTTCTCCTATGCTTGACCCTTGGCGATTCTGGGTATTTGAAATATCATTAGACGGGAACTTAGAGCTGGAATCCATAAGGCGCCGATTTGAATTTGAGAGTCAGGTGGAGGCTAATCATGTTACAGAAGACTGGAAGGTTCGTCAGTCTTTCTATTATGAACGTCGCCGAACCACATTTATACAGGATGAAGACAATGATATCGTAGCGGATTTATATTCTTATGGTAGCTATGGTCAAGTTGTTAAAAGTATTAGTGACCACTGGTCGGTAGGTGTTTCACATTGGGTCAACTCTTCGGTTTTTGATAATATTGGCTTTGGT
>JABSSK010000366.1 GCA_013214265.1 Saprospiraceae bacterium
GTATTTACCTCACCAGAAGGAAGTAAGGATACCGTTGCTGAGCATACTAATGGGATGGTGCTTATGTTGCTGAATCGACTGAATATTGCAGACCAGGAGGTCCGTCAGGGTGCGTGGATCAGGGAAGAGAATCGTGGTGTTGAGCTTAAAGGAAAAACCGTAGGGATTCTTGGTTACGGAAATATGGGAAAAGCTTTTGCCGAAAGGCTGCAAGGGTTCGATGTACAAACCATTGCGTACGATAAGTTTAAAACCAAATATGGAAATGCCTACGCGAAAGAAGTGGATTTACAAACGTTACAGGCAGAAAGCGATATTTTGAGTATCCACATACCTTACACACCACAAAACCGCTACTTCATCGATGGGCCCTTTCTGGGTGGATTCAAAAAACCAATCGTGGTAGTCAATACCGCAAGGGGTACGGTCTTGCATACAGCGGATTTAGTAGCAGCAATGAAACAAGACAAAGTGATCGGAGCAGCTCTAGATGTTATTGAATATGAAGAAATGTCATTCTCCCATTTAAACCCCGATACACTTCCTGCTCCGTTTCAATATTTACGATCATCTGATCGAACCGTACTTACTCCGCATATTGCTGGTTGGTCACACGAATCCAAGAGAGGACATGCTCAAGTTCTAGCCGAAAAAATTAAGCGTTTCTGGCAGGCAGTACCTGAAACTGAGCCTAACCATCCAGTTTCGAAAAATTAGTCTATGGCACACTCGATGTATAATATTCAACCCCATAAAGAAACTACGTATGCAATCGTTTTTAATTTAAGTGAAGCCGCTGAGGGTTTATATTTACCAATAGCCTATGTTGTTACTCTCGATCAGGAAGGGTATCTGGCTCATATTGTGCAACGGGCAACACAAGATACCATTACAAGTTTTGATCTGGAGCTTACCGAGGAACGAAGCAATATGTTTAAAATTGTGGATAACCTTCAGGTTAAAGCACTAGCGAAAAAATTCTCTCCACCAAAGAGAAAAGTAAAACCTCTGGATGCGTTGCTTGCCGATCCCGAGCTGAAAAAAGTAATCTTTAAATACGTGCACCGGGAATTAGACCTCTTACTTTCCGTTATTGTAGAAAAAGATTATCCACTCACTTGGCACGTAGCCCGAAAAGTATTGGTGAAAGATTTTTTATTAAAAACAGACACCACGCCATTAATCCCTGAATTGTCATTTGAAAAAACGCACGACAGTGTCCTGTATCGTCTAAAACTAGTGCGGGATACCAAGATATGGCTCATTTCACAGCATGAAGTGGTAGCCGTTTCGAATCATCCCGCTTGGATTCTAATTGATGATTGTCTGTACTCGATTCGCCACATAAATGGTAATATGGTTAAACCATTCAGGCAACGAGATATTGTTAAAATTCCTCAGAAACAGGTGAAAACCTATTTCCAGAAATTTATCCTCAAAGTAGCTGACAAATTGGACATCCAAGCGACTGGTTTTGATGTCGTGTATTTTGATAACCTCCAAAATGCACAAATCCACATCGCTGAATCACCGTTCGATGGAGCTGTGCGGTTGTTACTTTTGTTTGCGTATCCCCACGCGCAATTCAATTGGAAGGATAACAAACGGAAACGAACGACTCTGGAATTTAAGGAAGATGAAGTCAGCATTATTCAGGTGCGTAGAAATCAGGAGAGCGAGCAAGCATTTATCCGAAAATTAGAAGGTATCGGAATGGTAAATCAGATAGGTTCATTCTTTGAGATTCCAGAAGCATCAGAAGAGAACCCCTGGTTTATGGCAGAATGGCTTTCTCAGAATCGAAACCAACTCGAACAACTCGGATTTCAGGTCCCGGATACAACCATTAATGAGCGCCTTTTATACCTGCACCAACCTCAATTAGATCTGTCTTCCGAAAAAGATAACGATTGGTTTGACATCTATGGTCAGGTTACCGTCGGTATATATACCTTCCCTTTTAAGAAACTAGCTAAGTATATTCGAAACAATGATCGTTTTTATCCTTTACCTGATGGTAAGGTGTTCCTGATTCCAAAAGAATGGATGAATAGATACCGATCATTAATGCAGTTTGCTACAGCAGAAGGTGATCAACTGAAACTTAATAAAAGCCAATTCACATTACTAGAAGAATTAGGAATTAGTGATGAAACGGATGTTACCGAAAACTTGTCCGAAATTGAGTTTGTTATGCCGGAAGGCTTGAAGGCAACGCTCCGACCTTATCAGTTGGAAGGTGTAAAATGGTTGGTTCAGTTGTATAGGAATGACCTCGGTGCTTGTTTGGCTGATGATATGGGCTTAGGAAAAACATTGCAAACCATAACTATTCTGCTGCATGCCAGAGATCAGAAAAAAGAAAGAACGACAACCACTTCCGATAGCCAAGAAGTAGGTCCAGCAGAAGTCCAGCAGCTCAATATGTTTGAACGGGCAGCAGATGATGATTTTTTAAATCCACTACAGGCACTTATTATTCTACCAGCTTCTCTGGTATTTAACTGGGAAAGCGAAATACAAAAATTTGCACCAGACCTGATTGTATATAAACACGTTGGTCAGAAACGCCAGAAGGACCCACGGGTGCTGCGTCGGCATGATGTTCTACTTACCACTTACCAAACAGCCTTGCGTGATGTGGATATTCTGGCTGAAATGGAATTTGAGTATATTGTTTTGGACGAAAGTCAGCAGATAAAAAACCGGGAGAGTAAAGTATTTAAAGCAATCAATAGGCTTCAGGGACGCCACAAAATCTCGCTAAGTGGAACCCCGATTGAAAACAGTTTATCCGACCTGTGGTCGCAAATGCAGTTTATTAACCCGAACCTGCTAGGTAGTTTCTCTTTCTTTAAAAGAGAGTTCATAACCCCGATTGAGAAATATCAGGAAGAGGAAAAAAAAGAACGGTTGAGGGGACTGGTAGCACCTTATTTGTTAAGAAGAACAAAAGAAGAGGTCGCAGGAGACTTGCCGCCTCTTACTACCAAGATTTTTTATTCGGAAATGACTAAAGAGCAAAAGCGGATGTATGAACGCGAAAAATCTGCTGCGCGCAACTATCTGCTGGAAAACTTCGATGAAAATAATCCCAAATACCGAATTCTAGTTCTGCAATCCCTGACCAAATTACGTCAGATCGTTAATCACCCCGTATTGGTCAATCCAGCCTATGAACGTGATAGTGGTAAGATGTTGGATATCCTAGAGCATTGGAACGTCATTCGCCGCTCTGATCACAAAGCCTTGTTTTTTAGCTCTTTTGTGCAATATCTGAATTTGTTTCGGACAGAATTTCAGAGTAACAATCAGGATTTTGCGTGGCTTACAGGTAGTATTCCTGCATTACAGCGCAAAGCTGAGATTGACCGTTTCGAAAATGACCCCAACGTCCAATCTTTTCTCATTTCCATAAAATCCGGAGGAACCGGTCTTAATTTGACAGCAGCAGATTATGTGTTTATTCTTGATCCTTGGTGGAACCCCACTACCGAACAGCAGGCGATAGCTAGAGCGCATCGCATAGGACAAGAAAAAAATGTCATTGCGGTTAAATTTATTACCAAAGACAGTATTGAAGAGAAAATTCTCAAACTACAGGAACGGAAATCCAGATTGGCTGAAGATATTATCGATAATGTCAGAAAGCCTACTTTCAGTAGGGGGGATTTGGAATATTTATTGGACTAATCGTGGTCATGACCTAGGGTTGGTATAAGCCACATTACACACTAAGTACGGGTAGTAAATCTTCAAGGGTACTTTCGTCTTCAGATTGTTTTGTGTAAATTCCAGCCGGCCCAGCCTTAGATATCAGCAAGCCAACTATCCGTTGGTGGTAATGACATGAAAATCCTAAGCATATGACCCAACCGCTTAAACAATTTGAGAAGCTGCTCGTAGCCAACCGAGGTGAAATTGCCATTCGTATTCTGCGGGCGGCATCTGAACTTCGCCTGCAAACTGTAGCTATTTACACATATGAAGATCGGTATTCTTTACACCGCTATAAAGCGGATGAAGCATATCAGATCGGGATGAATAATGACCCACTGAAACCCTACTTGGATATAGAAGAAATTATCAGGATAGCTAAAGAAAATGGAGTAGGGGCCATCCATCCGGGGTACGGCTTCCTTTCTGAAAATGTAGCGTTTGCCCGCCGATGCCGAGAAGAAGGTATCATTTTCGTAGGGCCTGACCCGGAAGTTATGGAGCGTTTGGGTGACAAGGTTGCTGCAAAAATTCTAGCTCGTGAAGTCGATGTGCCATTAATCGAAGACAGCCAGGAGCCCCTAACTAACGAGGATATAGCTTTGCAAGAAGCACAAAGGATAGGTTATCCTGTTATTATTAAAGCTGCTGCCGGCGGCGGTGGTCGAGGCATGCGGGTCGTGCGTAATGACAACGATCTGTTACGGGAGTTTAACGAAGCCAAGAGTGAGGCTACTACCGCTTTTGGGGACGGAACTGTGTTTTTGGAAAAGTTCATTGAGCAGCCCAAACACATCGAAGTACAACTACTTGGCGACCGGCACGGCAATATTGTTCATTTATTCGAACGAGATTGTTCCGTACAGAGAAGGTTCCAGAAAGTAGTTGAAGTTGCCCCCTGTGTAACTATTGGCCAACCAACCAAGGATGCATTGTATGCATATGCCATCAGGTTGGGTAAAGCGGTTGGATATAA
>JABSSK010000367.1 GCA_013214265.1 Saprospiraceae bacterium
GAAGTGATCACCACCAACCAACGTGTCCGTAGGCTCAAACACAAACTCTGGCACTTTACTTTTGTTGACAGCACCCACTTTCTAAATAAAATGATGCGCTACGGAAAATGGTCAGCCAAAGACCACGCCCAACGCACACCTCGTGTTACCCTTTTTCATCTGGGAGTTAAGCCCGTATTTCGATTCTTTAAGCACTTTATCCTACAAAAGGGCTTCTTGGATGGATTGACTGGATTTATCGTAAGCATCATTATGGCTTGGGGAGTATTTCTAAGGTATCTGTATATCATTGAGGAGCGTCAAAAAAACTGATCCCCTCCAACCGTAAACAAAACAAAACGTATGATACGTCTCGAACATATTGGTATTGCTGTTGCTGATCTGGAAAAAAGCAACGCTCTTTTTGAAGATTTACTGGGTGAAAGCCCCTACAAAATGGAAGTGGTTGAATCCGAACACGTAAAAACATCTTTTTTTAAAGTAGGTGAATCAAAAATAGAATTACTGGAAGCTACCGACCCCAGCAGTGCTATTGCAAAATACCTCGAAAAAAATAGGGAAGGTATTCACCATCTCGCCTTCGAAGTAGAAGATATAGAAGCAGAAATGCAGCGCCTAGCCCAAAAAGGATATCGCCTGCTGAATGAGAAACCCAAACGCGGAGCCGACAATAAGTTGGTGTGCTTCATTCATCCTAAAAGTGCCAATGGTGTATTATTGGAGTTATGTCAGGAGATTCGGGAATAAACCCTAACTTCAAGCTATCCAATTTTTTTAACCATCTGGATTTCTCGGATTATGGAATGGTATGTGTACGTTATTGCTATTGTCGGAAGCGCCGTAGCCGGAGCCATCAATACCCTAGCAGGTAATGGCTCAGCCATAACCCTAACCATACTGACCGAACTGATAGGCTTACCCGGCAATGTAGCTAATGCCACCAACCGAGTAGGCGTATGGACACAATCCATGGCTGGAGGGTATGCGTTTTATAAGAATGGAAAACTCAATATCCAACAAAGTGGTCTTATTATTATAGCTACTGTTATTGGTGCGGTTATTGGTATTGTGGTTGCTATTTACGTTAGTAACGAACAATTTATGGGCGTATTCCGCTTCCTGCTAGCATTCATGCTGCTGGTTATTTTGGTCAAGCCCAAACGATGGTTGCGAGAAACCGACAACACGGTAAAATTTTCGCCTTGGCTCATAGTTCCTGTTTTTTTGGCTCTGGGTTTTTATGGCGGATTCATCCAAATGGGGATGGGGGTTTTTTATCTAGCCGCTATGGTCCTGGGCGCACGATATAGCCTTATTGATAGTAACGCTGTGAAAATTGTAGTAGTCGCCATTTATACCTTTTTTGCACTTATTATATTTCAGTATCGAGGACTGATCGATTGGCCCATGGGCCTCCTGATGGCCTCTGGACAAACCGTTGGCGGTTACTTTACTGCTTATTATGCTTCCCGATATCCACAAGCTAATATTTGGGCCCATCGGGTTTTAATTGTCGTTGTTATTTTGGCGCTCATCAAACTGTTCAATCTCCACACCCTATTTTGGTAGGAGATGAGCATCTAACAAACCCCAGGTTATGATTCCCAAGCATTATAGGTATATGCCAAAGTCGTAAGTCAACCTATAGAAATTACCCAATACCGTTTTACAGCCAACTGTATAAATCATTCCCCATAGACCAAAGTCGTATCGCTGACTAGTGTTGGTACATAATATCCACCAGTATCTACAACGATAGGAGCGAGTTCAGCCATGAGCCTTTTCTTGTCGGTTGAACTGAGGAGAGTACGATGCACGTAAATATTTGTTAATGTAGGTACTCCTTTTAGCTGAGCCAGCCCTGCGTAGCTTACCTGAGTACCAACCAAATTCAAGAATCGCAAATGGGACAACTGAGTCAATGTTCCAATTCCGGCATCTGTCACCTGTGTATCATCAAGATAAAGTTTCGTCAAGTTGGGAAAAGTAGCCAGTTGAGCTAGTTCAGAATCGTCCAGATCTGTATCACTCATGCGAAGCCATACAATGTGCTCCCGGATGGGTTCCAATAGAGCTAATTCTGCTGCCCCTGTCTGTGCTACATTAATGAAATTGACACTTAATAAAGGGTTACCCTGACCAACCGGAAGTACAACCGCCCGGATGGCCTGCAGGGCCGCAATTGCTTTTGCATCGGCTGGATTGATCTTTACTTTAGGATATTCTGTATCTTCTTCGACTAGCACCTCTGAGCGGCGGCCTTCAAGTCCGACCAATACAGACTTTATTGCTTCCTCCTGCGGTAACTGTTGAACGCTTGCATCATAGGAAGCACCTGTTTGTATCCACCACTCCAGTAATTGTACTTGTGCATCAGTAAGAGCTTCACTTCTCTTGGGTGGCATGTGCTTTTTATCACTTACAGGCAGATGCAACCGACGAATCAGTTCGCTCTCGTCTGGTAAGCCAGGCGCAAGAATGGCTGTCTTACTCTTGCCACCCATAGTAATGAAGTCAGGACTATCAAGGCGTAGCTTCCCTTTTTGCTTTTTATCACTATGACATTTGTAGCATTTTTCACGTAATAAGGGCACGATTAAATCCTCATATACCAGTGCTTCCTGAATGTTTGTAATTACTTCAGCTTGTACTTCACGCACTCCAAATACCGTTTGAATAGGTGCTGGTGCATACTCCAGCAAATAGCCATCACCGTGGGTCATCGTTCCCCCCAAATGCCCAGTAATAGAAATGCCTATGAATAGTAGAAGAGGACATACTTTGGCTACCAAGCTTTTTTGATATACTTCTTTTCCACGCAAATAAAAGATCACAAAGCTAACTACTGCCACACTTATTCCTAACCATTGGTGTCGTAAAAGTGTACTCCCCTCGTAATCACCACTAGACGAAAGCAAAAAACCGGTCAGACATGAGAACGTTGCCCCTAAGCCCCCCAGTAGATAAAGCATATTCACGGCCCCCTCCAATTGCTGAAAACGCTTCGTTTTCGCCATGGCATCAAATAAAATAGCCACCAGCAAAATACCAATAGGTAGGTGTACCAGCAATGGATGAAATCGCCCAATAAATTGAGAAACGTTTTCCATATTAATATCGATTAATAGCGCTCCCGCCACAGGTCTTTCATGTGGGTATTAATGGCCCATAAATCGGTGATGGGCTGATTAGTAAATGGAAGGGTTGGCATGTAGCTAGGTGGCCCAAATTCAGTAGTCATCGTGAGGGGTTGCTTAGCTGCTACATGTTGTTCCACAATGGTGTCCCACCAGCTAAAATGTGCTTCCAATGCTTGTTGCCATTCAGGTGCACGAGGATCACCAACTTGAGGTCCATTGGCGTGCCCTATCCTAGAGTGGATATGCTTGGTACGTTGCAGTGCAATATCTACCGCCTGCCCTTGGTCTTCTAACAATGATCCAGCAACCGCACACCAATGGGAAATATCTAAGGTTACCTGCAGATCGGGTATCGCTTCAAAAAATGACCTAGCAACATGCGCAGCAAAGAGAATTCTTGCTCGGTGCGTTTCGTGATAGATTGGGATACCACTTGCCTGGCTCATCTGAATGGTATAATCAAAGAATGCTTGGTTTTGCTCAAAAGTAAAATAGTCGCGTCCCGAATGACAGTTAATAAAAAGAGGGTTCAAAGCAATAGCAGCATCTACGGATTGTTTGAAGGCATCAAAATGTTGGTTGAAATCACTACCGCCAGCACCAGCTAAAAGTCCATAACGAAGACCATATTTCGTTGTTAATTCCTGAAGGTCCTTTTGTCCAGCCTCATTGCGCGGCACCCATACCTCTATTCCATCATAATTATCTTGCTTCGCTTGAGCACAAAACTGATCAAACGACCCGGAGAAACCCCAATTTGTAGCCAGAATAGTAATCGAAAACTGATCAGGTACCGTAAAGGTAAGGTTAGGAAGCGTTTCAAAACCTGTAAAAAAACCTCCACTGGCCAGTGCCGTTGTTGTTAGGAAATCACGTCGATTCATATCCGATTGACAGGTTAAGTAGGTTTGTGAAATTTAGACCAAGATATCGTGGATCACCTCCCCTTCTACATCTGTAAGTCGGAAAGGACGCCCCTGAAAAGTATAGGTCAACTGCTCGTGATTGAACCCAAGCTGGTTGAGAATGGTAGCCTGGATATCATAGACCGAGGTTCGCCCTTCAATACCTGCATAGCCAATCTCGTCCGTCACGCCATAGCTATGCCCCTTCTTGACACCACCGCCCGCCATCCACATCGTAAAAGCATCCGGGTTATGGTCTCGACCAGCGAATTTTAAAGGTACGCCGTTTCGGTTTTCCTGCATAGGTGTACGACCGAATTCACCACCCCACACCACCAGAGTCTCGTCTAATAGCCCACGTTGCTTAAGATCAAGCAGCAATGCTGCTACCGGTTTATCCATACTACGGCATTTGTTAACGAATGAAACCTCCAAGTCATCATAGTATCCCGTTCCGTGTGAATCCCAGCCCCAATCGTAAAGCTGAACATAACGCACTCCCTTTTCTACCAGTTTTCTGGCTAGCAATAAATTGTTTGCCAGACTGGTTTCTCCTGGTTTGGTACCGTACATTTGATGGATGTAATCTGGCTCATT
>JABSSK010000368.1 GCA_013214265.1 Saprospiraceae bacterium
AAATCCGCTTAACTACATGTTATTAAGGTTATTTTTAATTATTTATTTTTTATAAAATTGTACGGAATGTAGGTTATCATGATCGAAGATTTTCGTTTATTATCTTCCTTAGCGGAGGAAGGAATAGACGGTAGAATGCAGCGTTGGAATGAGGAAAGTGAAAACAACCGTTCTTGCAGTTTGGTAAAGTCTTTTGGATAAAATAATTTCTTTGGAGTCGTATGTCGTTTAAAAATTTGTTTTTATCATTTGGTATTTTGGCACCAATCAAACCGGGTAACAGTTCATATTTGTGTATTATCATGTTTAAGTTGATACAGTCCATAGCCTGTATAGGTTTGAACTCATGTAAATTAACAGAAAACATTGTTGAACTGTAACCCTAATTTAGCCTATATGGTCAGTGCCATTTAATGTACTGATTGCTTGGCCTTTTTGTAATGTTATTCTTTTCGCCACGTTCGGTTCCTTAACATTTTAGCAAAAAACATTTGGAATTGTTTTTTAACTGCTTCGAATTCCTGCTTTTTTCAATCAATATAACTATTTCAGACTGTCAGCTGCTCGCTCTTAAGAATACATTAAGCTTGAGGTCAACTAAGCGCACTTGGTTAACCTCAGTGCTCAATAATTTTTTAATCAAGTTTTTTGTGACCGTGACAAATTGAAACTTAGTTCAGATAAGAAAATGTAGTTCAAAAATTAAAAAACCACCAAACTCAATTTTGACAGTCTAGGGCGCTTGGGGGCGTTAGCGCCATAGCTAATTTATTTTGATGTCAATTATCCTGAAGTTAATCAGGTTCAAATTGAGTAAGCTCTCTTATCTACATCATGGTTAAAAACAGTCTTTTTTGAGTGCCAGCCGAGTGCCGTATGAGTGCCAAATCGATCAAATTTAGTGCAAATAATCTACATGTTTAAATGATCAGTGTTTGTATGTTTTAGCCCAATAAAAACGGGTGAGTGCCGTATGGGTGCCAGTTTAAACGTGTTCGTAGAGTGGTTGAGTCGCGTTTTAAAGAATAAACGCCTGATAAATCAGGCGTTTTTACTGGGTTTGAGTGGTGGAGCGGGGGGGAATCGAACCCCCCAGCTAATCTTCTATAACATTGGCTAGTATTCCACAATATCCGGCCAATGATTCCTATAACTCTGCCTTTCAGGTTCCGGTCATCAGAAAAGAGCAAAATACCGGTAATTTCGGTACCGAATATGTTCATTTGTTTGTCAGTTCTTACCACATTGCTGATATAAACTAGTGAAGGTTTAAAGTTGTTTCAGATTAGATTTAGTATCAATAACGCTGCATTAATCGGCAAAAAAAAACAGTTGGTTATAATTTGTAAGGCACGAGCAATATCAACTGTTTTTTTGTCCGTTTAAATGCTTTATAGTTGTTATACTGTTTTTAAATGCAAATACATTCAATTGTTCTTGGCTTATTGAACCACCTAACTGACTCAAAGAACCTATACTTAACTTTGTAAGGGGGTGGTCGTGACCCAAAATATTTTTCCGATCATCTGCCACACAAGCCATCATTTCAATGGCTTTATCTTTGTTTCCTAGTTTTGAAAATATTAAAGCTAAATTATGTCGGATTCGAAGCGCTTGGGGATGTTTCTCGTCGTGACAGTCAAGCATTATTGCTAATGCTCTTAATGATGATTTCTTTGATTTTAAATCTTTGTTTTGTTCTGCATAACAAGATGCCAAATTTGATAATACTGTTGCCGTCAATAAATGCTTTTCACCATATTGCTCTAATCTAATCTTTAGTGCCCCCTTAAACATTTTCTCCGATTTTTTCGGGTGTGATGAAATATATGACAATGCAAGGTTATTCAAATGAGTTATTGTTCCAGGATGATTTTTCCCCAGTGCGTTCACACTTATATCATATGCTTTCTCATATGATTCAATAGCTCCTGGAATATTGTTATTCTTTTCATGAATCGTTCCGATAGCGCTTAAACTACAGCACACTTGTAATGAATTACTACCATGAGACTCAGTATCAGATTTAATCAGCTCTTTATAAATATCCATACCAAGTGAATATTTACCTTGATCTATATAAACAAGTGCCAAATTACTCTTTATAGAGTCAAATATACCGTTGAGTTCATCCCCTTGACTACCACAACCACTTACTAATGCCAATGACTCTTCAAATGAACTAATTGCATTTTTATAGTCACCCATAGATCTATATATTAATCCCTTCTGGTTAATATATATGGCCTTGCCAATTACATCTTCATCTAAATCGTTTATTCCTCGCTCTAATAAAGCAAAAGCCTCTTTGTATAAACCAACTCTATACGCTAATTGTGCTGCATGATTGATGATATGAGGTTGTGATTCCGATACAACAGAAGCCTTTTCATACATTTTAAAAGCTTTCTTATAATCAAATTTCATTTCAGATATTTTGCCACTAGCAATATATGCCTTAACCATATTTGATTCATTATCATCAATAAACTCATTTAGTATTTTTTCTGCATAATCTGTTTGGCCTTCATATAGTAAATTTGTTGCTTTATAAAAAGCATCATAAGGAAGCTTATTTTTAAAAGTATATAGTGTTTCTTCGATTTCTTTTCGCAACAAAACTTCTTGATCATAGCTAGCTTCGATATTTTTTAGTTTATATTCTACGTCTTCAAGTTTAGTTTCTATTTCGGTTGTTGGTGATAACGCACAATTTAAAAGTTTTGAAAACTCTAACTTTTTCTCAATCAACTGCAACTCAAATTTATCTTTTGCTTCATTGGAAGTTAAATATACATGTCCATGGTTACCTGAAACTCTTTTTTCTGCTTCTGTTTTCCATGAAAAAATAAGCTCTACAGGATGTTTCTTATGATCTTTATCTATCATTGTTGCACAGTTACAACATAACCAAATGCAATTAGTTCCACTTACTCTATCTACTACGGTCATATTTTTATCGTAGCGAGGCCCATTCTTAGAGGCTGCACATATGTGTGCAGCGATACCTGTACTAGTGGTTTTATTAATTAACGAATGAGCACTTCTAGTAGATATTTTACACGCAGGATTTGAGCAAAAATTGTTTACTCTATCCCTAATAATATCAATAGTACTTTTTAAGAAATTATCTCTAGCCATGATTTTCAACTTACCGTATAACGCCGTTTTAAGCGGCTAAAAATAGTTGGCTAAAATGTGTGAGGTACGAACAACAGCCAACTGTTAAACCCTTGTTAGCTCTTTCAGTTCTGCGTGAGTGGCTTGTTAGATGTATGTGAACCATACTTATTTGCAAACTCATTAACTAAAGTATTAATTTCTACTAATTTATCATTATCTGTTTGGAGTGATTTTTTACTACCATATTTATTAAAATACTCTACAGATGCTTTACTCAACTGGCAATAATAAAAAAGCTCGAAAAGAGATTTTTTCTTTGAGTTTATATCGGGACAATTCTTAGCTTCAACTTCTTCATTGTAGATATTAACACCAATATATATATTTGAAATTGCTTTTCTATCTTTCATATCGAAAAAAGGGGCAACCTCTGCGTAGTGGTTATCATAGATTATGGTAGGTATTAAACTAGGTGAAACCATTCCATCAAATTTTGATAAAACAATATCATCAAGGATTTTCTTGATTCGAATTATTCTTTCTTCAAATTCTATACCTAACTCTTTAATTTCATCTTTTACTGCTTTCTTTTTACGGTATATACGCCATCTATATTTAAACAAATCCACTGTCTGGCTTAATACAAAACCTATAAATACGGCAGATATAGCAATTTCAAATTTAGTCATAGTGACTTCCAAGTTAAAGATACAGCTAACAGCTTATATACCAAAAATGATCGTTATGCTAATTTCCATTTAGAAAATACAAAGAAATAATCTTATGATTTTATTAATAATTTAAATACATTATCACTTAGAATATTTAAAAACAAATAATTAGCCATTTGAGAATGCGTATATCTTAGAATAATGCAAAAATAGAGCTGAGGGTCAGGTCTTGCCTTTTGAATCTAAGGTCAGCAATGCGAACTAAAAAGTCCTTTGGATAAAATCACAGCACATAAAAATTTAACTTGTTAAATTCAACCTGAAAAGGACAGTAGCTACCAATTTACCGACATTAGCGACAAGTTATTAGAATGGAATTTAGATTAGTTTTTGTATCGGTAACGCCCCAATAAGCCAGGGCGGGATTATGCTTTGTATATATATTGTTCATTTAACATTTTAGATTTTGTTTCATTACCTTGAATTAATTTAATAATGATTAATTTTACTTTGAATACATATTGTTTGTTCAAAATACATACAAATACAATAGTATAATCCCGCCCTGGAGTATTTTTAACGTAATGCATAAAGTCTTGGGTAAATGCCCAAGCCACTTGGAAATGCAGATTCAGAGCTAAGCTAGGACGTCAGAGCAAGGCGCAACACGAATATAAGGGTTATTCCCTTATAATCTAATGGTTATTCCCTTATAAAGTGTTGCACAGGTTTTTAGTTCCAGACAAAACCTAAGTACATACATCCATGTATGCACAGGTTTTTAGTTCCAGACAAAACCTAAGTACATACATCCATGTATGCACAGGTTTTTAGTTCCAGACAAAAC
>JABSSK010000369.1 GCA_013214265.1 Saprospiraceae bacterium
ACCAGAACGAAATAATGAAGGCTGTTGGTGTGGGCGAAAATGCTACGAGCGATAAACGCGGGTTGGCAAAAAACAATGTATTACGTTCTAAACTCTTTCGGGTTAATTCCAAATCGCGCTGTAAATTTATGAGTAAAATAAGACGTAGAATTTATCCCCACACCTATCTGTGCCTCATGCACTGTAGCCACTAATCCTTTTTCAAGTAGTTCTCTAGCCTTTTGTAATCTAACTTCTAATAAAAAAGCTACTGGCGAAAGTCCTGTTAGTTTTTTGATGGTTCTGCCCAATTGCTTACTACTAGAATGCATAGCTTTGGCAAAATCATCAACTCTGAAGGCAGGATTGTCCATATTTTTAATAACTACCTCCTCACATCTTTTCAAAAAGTCTTGGTTTACACTTTTACGTTCTTTTGCTATTTCTCCAACTTGTAAAGTATTTACGACAAAACTTTCTTCTTCTTTATAATTATCTCTTTCAAGTTTGTTGGAAATTAAATTATGAATACGAGCTTGTAGTTCTCTACTACGGAAAGGCTTAGTAACATAATCATCAATTCCAAGTTGGAAGCCTTTGATTTTATCATCTTCTAAATGACGAGCTGTGAGTAATAGGAATGGAATCTGTTTCCATTCTGGATTTTCATTAATAGTTGTTCGAAGCTCAAAGCCATCCATATTGGGCATCATGACATCAGAAGTGATGCAATCAAAAGAATATAGTTTGAGCTGTTTTATAGCTTCTTGTCCATCATTAGCGGTTGTACATTGATAATTAGGCGAAAGGATTTCAACCAAATAACGACTCATTTCTATATTATCCTCTACGATAAGAATATTTGGTTTTTCTCCATTGATAAACAATGGTTGGAATGTAGGTACAAAAACTGAAGTAGTTTCTTCTTCTATCTCCATATCTTGCATGGATTTTGGAGCTTCGACGGACTCAAGAGGAAGTTGTAAAGTAAAAATGCTACCTTTTTGATATGTACTGACAAAGGATAAATCTCCTCCTAATAATTTTGTAAGTTCTTTAGAAAGTGCTAGTCCTACTCCTGTACCACCTTGCAAAGGTTCGTCACCTTGCTCTGCCTGATAAAAGCGATTGAAAATATGGGGCTGGTCGTCTGGATGTATTCCTCTACCTGTGTCAGCTACCTCAAAAATATATTTGCCGCCCTGTTCTTGTACTGTCAAACTCATTTCTCCACCTAGACTGGTATACTTTAAAGCATTAGCAAGAAGATTATTAATAATTTTTTCAAACTTCTCCATATCAAGAGCTACATATAAATCATCTTGTATATCCATCTTTAAATAAAAATCTATTTTGCGTACTTCTGCCATTGATTGGAAGGCTGAAAATAATCTTTTGGTAAACGGTGCTAATGCCACGGTAGCAGTATTTATGGATAACTTACCGACTTCTGCTTTCGATAAGTCCATAATTTCATTAACTAGATTGAGTAGTTTCTGAGCATTTACTTGTACGATTTGTAATTTATTTTTAAGTGGAATGGCTTTAACCTGTTCTATGGCATCGGTAATAGGACCTAGGATAAGCGTAAGGGGTGTACGTAGTTCATGAGATAGATTCGTAAAAAAGTTGGACTTCAACTTATCTAACTCCCGTAAGCGTGCTGCCTCTTCTTGCTGTAGAGATAATGCATTTTCAGCAGCTTTAGCTTTCTGACGTTGGCGAGATAAATAATATTGATATGCAGCAGCAATACCTATTAAAAATATCAATGCTCCAAAAACAATAGCATTCCGTGTATTTTTAGATTGAGCGATTTTCAGTTCTTGTTCGGCTATTTGGCGTTGGTTTTTCTCGAATTCAAATTTGGCAGCAGATTCTTCTATTTGTTGACTAACTTGATTATTAAATGTGGAATCCTGATGCTCATGAGCTTTCATCATATACTCGTAAGCCTTCTTGTACTGATTATTTTTGCTTAGAGCCGCTGCATAGTATAAATAACTTGTCACGAAATCGCTGGAAAAATTATTCTTCTCTACGATGTTAATTCCTGACTCCAAATAATATAAAGCTGAGTCAGGTTTATTCATATAAGTGTACCAATGACCAAGAATGACCAATGTCTTACTATAGTTGTATATATTATTAGTCTGTTTGGATATAGCTAGTGATTTTAAGCTAAAGTTGACCGCTTTTTTATAGTTACCTCTATCTTGATAATAATCAGCAAGATTGTCGTAAATCCCTCCTATGTAATAAATAGCATCGGATTCCAAGGCATAATCTAAAGCTGTAAGGAGATAATCCAAGCGTTTAGACGTATCTGCATCAATATTTTGAGCGATAACACTCAAAGAGTTATAACCATTAGCTAGATATTCTTTGTTGTCAATAGCTTTAAAATAATAAATACTCTTTTGAGTATGTATCTTGGCATTTTCCCAATCAAATATCTTACTAAATACTAATCCAACGCCATTTTCTGCAATAGCCATATTAAGTGTATCTCCATACTCTTCGCTTACTTTTAGATTTTCGAGATATACTTCTAATGCCTTTTCATAGGACGAACTATTCAAGTAGATATTAGACATAAGATTATAAACAGAGACCATATTCATAAGCCTTGTTTCTGCATCTTTTACATCATTACTTTGTACGATTGCTTCCTCTAATACCTTGATGGCATTATCATAATCACCCTTTACATAATAAGCCACTCCTTTGTAATACAATCCTCCTGTAACTCTTTTAGGATAATTAATAGCAGTAGCATAATGGTATAAAATATCTGCATATTTCATACATGAGTCGGCATCAATACTAAAGTAAGCGTAAGCTAAATCTCCGAGTACATCTGCTTTATTCCTACCATCAGGTATCGAATGATATACTTTCTTCAGGCTATCTACTTGTCCATAACTAAGATTGAAGAATGTTCCTAGTATAAAACAGAGTAGAATTATGTATTGGGTTGTTTTAAAATACATAGAGATGCAGTAGTTAGTGGATAACGAAAATATACTCATCGCGAAGAGTTATGGAAAATATAGTTATTTTCTAGGAAGGAATATGAGTTAATCGGAGAAGACTATCAAGAGTTAAGGAGAATTCAAAAAAGAAGCATCTCCATCCTCGTCGTTATCGCAAGGCGAGGGTCTTGATCATGTTGGATCAGGGGCACAGGTAAGTGTAATTGAAGCAGCGCTTGGCCTAGATGATGGTACCATTCGCAGATATACCAAAGGATACCATGAACGTGGTTTAATTGATTATTTGGATGATGGCTGTGTGCCTTGCAGCGGCAAACTAACGGAGAATCAGGAGCAAGAACTTTGCGGGCACTTAGAAGAATATCTATACGATGACGCTGCAAGTATCTGTGTTTAGGTTAAATCAGAATTTGAGGTTACATATGGTGTTTCTGGAATGACATATTTGCTTCTTCGTCTGGGGTTTGTGTACAAGAAAACCAAGGCGGTATGTAACGGTCTGGCTATGCGCAGTGCGGGATTGAGAAACTGATCTTCGAATCTAGTACTGAGGTGAGCCAAAGTTTTGGTTTAAGTTAATTTTCATTTTGCAAAACGCAAAAGCAGAGCTTTGGCGGGGTGGAAGCAGAGAAGTTTCGGCACCACCGCAGGCGCATTGCGTATAGGTTATGTTATGTGCTGGCATTCTTAGTTTCTATCCATTTGTGAAATTTGATATGTCCAACCATTTTCAAATTTCTCTTGGAACATTATTCTTTCACTTTTGAATCTAAATGATTCATTTTTCATCCCCTTGTCAGATACTAAAATTCGATGAATCTCAGTTGTTCCAGTCCTTGAATACCTTTCTGATAGAGTGTGTCTGTTGAATTTGTCTACTTCAATTACAATAGTGTTTTCAGAAATATATCTTATGCCTCTTAAGTCATTATCCTCCATTAATTGTATTGAACAGCTGTTCTTCCAATTCTCGGGTAACGCATTTTGGAATTCTTCTGGGCTAATGAGTCTGTAATGTTGTTCTACGAAAATTGGGTCTGATTCGCCTCGCAATTTTGAACCTCTTATTTCTAACAAATTAGTTTTAAGGGCTTTGTCAGACATTATCTCGTTAATCAGAGACTTATAGCACTCTAAATTTTTCTTTGTTGTTTCGACTTGCTGTTCATTAGGAGTGAATTCGCTACAGCTAATTAAGAGGAAGGGGATTACTAAATAGGCGAACTTATTCATAGATCGGAGCTTGCACATAACGCTCTGGCTAATGTGCCGGTGCGTTTTCGTGTTTTGTTTACAGTAACGAAATATAGCAAAGTCCGAGGAGTCAGAGAAGCAGGAGAGTTGCACCGCGAGATATATAATCACTGTTGGCCTTCTACCATTGATGAAACAGCCACTGCTCGAGCCACGAGGCTTTGCGATAAGATTTAGAAATAAATAGTCTTTTGAAAACAGAAGCTTTATGGGCACTGCACTTTAGGTAATGTTGTGGGGCGCTGATTGTTGTTCTCTTCACAACAGTTGATATTAATTCTACGATTTACTGGCCATAGTTGAGTTGAAAGTAGAATGACTGAGAACAGATGTAGCCAAAGGCACCATGACTGAAAAAGAGTTGAAGACTATGGGCCAGCCTTACTTTACTAGAAACTT
>JABSSK010000037.1 GCA_013214265.1 Saprospiraceae bacterium
ACTTGATTAACCATACTTTCACAGGGTAATACGTCCTGTGCAAACGACCTGTTCTGAGGGGTGTTGTCGTGGTTATTTTCTTCGGCTACCCATAGGGTGCCTGGTCCTGTATATGTGCATAGCATCCGTAATGAGTTGACATCTGTATGGAATTTACGACACATGTTGGTGTTAATGGTTGCCAGAAACAGGCGGAATGAATTCGCTTTGGTAATTTCTTTGAACTGGCGAAGGAGCTTCAGAATATCCTGGATAATTAGCTGGTTTTTATCGGAGTGTAGTAAGGCCCTAATTTCTCTCTCGATGGTGTCATCGGTACCAGTTGATCTGAATTCAATATTTTGCTGCACGACACGTTGAACCGTATCTTTTAAGATGCTCGTATCTCTCTGATAGATGACTATATTAGTTCCGGGTTGGTGAATACGATCAAAAACACCGAGGGTAGTACCCCTTTCAGCATTTGTTGCACTGTGGTGGTGCGTTTTTTGGATTTTTTGAGAATGCTTCATGTAAATAGCTTGTAAGCGTAAACTGGAACTGTAAAATAAACAATAATTCACAAATGCAACATCGTTGCATTTGTGAATTATTGTTTATTTGATAAAATGTTGTTGAATGGACCTATTGAGAAGGTTAGGAGGCCGAAAGGCTGTGTGGTCTAATTACCTTATGCAAGGCAACATCTTTGGTTTTTTTTACGCATTAAAAACGACTTAATAGATGCTTATATTAAGGAAAGGCAAATTGTTGTTTACCTGATTAATACAAGCAGCTATTGGGGTCATTCTGAACGAAATAGTCTTTATAATTCAAGGCTTTTGAGTCCATACAACCACATAAGTTGAGTAATTCGATATTCTTGAAGTCGATAGGATGGCTCTCCGCCTGCAAGGCAATAAAGCCTTCAGTGAGTACAGTTCCTGCTTTATTTATCCAATTTTCTTTATCACGGATAATTCCAAAATTATCCCAGTCTCGGCCTGCTCTTTTAAGGCTAATGTAGCCACCGCCAATTTGTGGCGACTGAAAATTCAAGACGGTATCCCCTTCAACGATAAAAGTTATATCTTCCCCGCCAATAACGGTTGCATCAACATGAACCCACTGATCACCGTCATATGTTTTTGATTCTGAACTGATGCAGTGATTATAGTTGATGGTATCTGCCATAACAACGGCCGTTCCTGGGGTACATACATTAGCGGTTGGTCGTTCTCCGGTTCCTAATCCGCCTAGGAGCTGTAATTCAATGGAAACGGGAAAACCCTGATCAAATTCATTACTCGTGGCCGACTGAGCATGCAGCATGATACCACTATTCCTGATGTTCCAACTTGCGCCTCCATCAAGTTGTTCTCCAATAAACCTATAATCGAATCGAAGTTTATAATGTGAAAAGGGGGTTTTATAATACATATGCCCGAAAGCATCATTGAAGGTTTTGTAATTAACATATTGTATTCGGATCATACTATCCTCTACTACAAACGTTTCATTGTAGTTATCATTCAATTCGAAGCCAGCAATTTTAATATCCCATCCCGTAAGATCTTTACCATTGAATAGGCGAATCCACTCTTCTTCGCTCGAGTTATCCATTTTTGTATTGCAGCTGCTTGTAATAAGTACGACACATAGGTAAATAAGTGGGTTTTTCATGGTCTATTTTTTTTAAACACATAGAGATTGGAATAATGCTATTGCGGCTCAGTTATTTGTTACTATAAACACCAAAGCACTGCATATCAGCCGTCAAAGCAGCAAAAGAATAATCAAGAATGGTATATAGCACGGCCTATACTAATCCGCTGAATTATTTAAAATATATGAATTCTTCTGCGTTATTTATTTATTATTCTCTTTTACGTGGGCAATAACCAGTGCGTGGGGTGGCAGGTTAACAATACCTTTTTGGAAGGTCAGATTAATTTTTTCAGGTATCACTCGATTGGGATGTTCAACATCATTGTACGAGTAAGTTGATTCACCAGTTAATATAGTGGCTTTATAGGTGCCTTGTATTGGTTTGTCTCCCATGGTGACCTTACAATTGATGTGTTGTGTTGGATGACGATTTACCAATGAAATAGCCCAGTTTTCTTCTTGTTTATCGACGGTAGCAATGGCATCAACAATAGAAACAGAATCCTTACCATCGGTAAGTTTGCTTCCACTGATTTCCGTGGAGCTTACCCATTCTTCCAATTCGTTTGCATACAGGGCCATGGTATGGAAATGGGTTCGTTTGACGATGCCTTCAGGATGTACATAAAGGGGTCCGGTCTGGTTTACCAGAGGTGCAATATTGGCCATAATTACATGTTCGGAATAGCGAAGGCATGCATTAAAGAAGGAGGCAGCAAAGAGTGCGTCTGAAAGGGTATAGATTTTTGGGTCCAGGCTTTTATCTCTTGCTTTTACTAGCTTGATAATTTCGGGATCGTTATAATCTACTTTTTCGCTGCGTTGAAAGCCAGGATGATGCCAAGAACGCAGGTTCCACTCATCAAAGGCAATTTTGATTTTTCCTTTTCTGATATGCCCTTCGTTTTCTGCCGTTTGGATTTGATGTACTACTTTTTTAATGTATGATTCTGGTTTTTCGGAAAGCAGGATACAGGAAAGATAGTCGGGGGTTTGATGGACTTGAAAATTTTCAATCCAGTATTGATGAGCCGAAATGTAGTTCAGATGTTCGCCAGCGGCTTCAAATAGATAGGGGTCAATGCGTGAACTTCCATGGATCCCGGAGCAGGTGGCCAAAATACTTGAGTCGACCTCTTTCATGGCGATGCTTCCGTCCCGAACTTTATGGATGTATTCGCGGCCTGACCTTTCATTACCGACACTCCATACTTTAACATTGAGCGGTTCGGGGTAACCGTTTTCTTTACGCATATCGGCAAACCTACCTTCTGTTGCATTACAGTAGGCCACCCAATCTGACATTTCCTGCACATCAGCCAGCCCATTTTGGCAAATGTAGGGTTCAGCATCAAGCAATTGGCAAAGCTGAACGAATTCATGGGTTCCAAACGTGTTAGGCTCGATTACTCCCCAGCGAATATCATCTTTGGGTTGGCGTTCCTTGCCTACCCCATTCATCCAGTGGTAACCATCAACAAAGCATCCACCAGGCCAGCGAATGATTGGGGTTTTAAGTTCTCTCAGTGCATTAATAACATCCACCCGAAACCCATTATCATCAGAAAGTGGATTGTCAGGCTCGAATACTCCTCCATAAATTTGCTTTCCAAAATGCTCAAGGAAACCACCAAAAATCATAGGGTTATATAGTTTTGCAGGCTCATCTATACTAATTCTCACATTTGCCTGAATGGTTTGAGGTTCCTGTTGGGTGCATGCAAAGACTCCGACCATAAGGCTCAGGCATGTTAGCAATTGCATTGTACTTTTACATGTAAATGGTTTCATTTGATGGTATTGGTGCATGACGGTTAATTATTATGCATCAAAGATTTATCACCTTGTTCCGCACGTATTGGGGTAGTCGTTATCGAGCAGATAATACATTTATCATTTCGGTATGCTTTGCCGTACTGCCACGATTATATAATAATTCAAAATACGGCGAATCTAGGGCCGGGTCAACAGGTAAAAGGCGTCATATCCAATACGGATGTATTGGATACTATAGAACTGGCTATAATCATAAAGGATGATAAAGGGGTACTTTATGGTATATGTAGGGCTTGATTTGTGAATAATAAAAGCCTCTTCTCAGGGTAGTTTGGGAAGAGGCTTTTATCGCACTACTAAAGTTGGGAGCGTCCATATTATGGAGTGAGAACAATAAGTTCAGTTTCTGTTTTTAGTTTGGTGTTACATCTTTCATGTTGTTCATCTTTTGCGCATCGTCATCAATTATTTGTTCTTCCACGGTAGCAAAGTCAATTGCGTTCAGATCAATTTTTCTGATTTGCCTGTTCCACATGGTATGGTAGTAGAATACCTTATTTTTTAGATCCGATGCGGTAGTAATTTGTGTAGCACCCACAATATCATCAGGTAAATAGTCACTTGGTATTTGCGCACCGATTGGGATGTTAAAATTGTCTAGGATTCTGAAAGATTCAAAAACGGCATCCAGGCTGGTTTCCAGTGGCCGGCAAGATGCGGTAAATGCTGCAGCCCTAGTAAACCTTGATGGAGGTGTAAAATCTCCCGGTAGTCCTAATAGGCCAGACCCGCCCCCTAGTGGTTTTAGGTCGTAAGGGGCAAAACTTAGTGGTTGTTGAGGTTGGGTAGTAAGGCCTAAATAATTCCTTTGATTGGTTATGTGCCAATCATAGGTAGGTGAATTTGTTATAACTCCTAAGTACGGTTCATAAACTTTTATCTCGCCATTATTTACAATTTCAATTATTTTACTGTCGCCCTGAGGGTCCGCTATTTTAAAGTGAAATGGTAAATCTGCACCTCCAAAATCTTCATTCTTAACCTCCACTATCGTAACTTCATCCAAATTGTTAATGACTTCCTCTACCGTTTTGAATGAGGAAAGCATCCACTGCATAAAGTCACCAACACTCATTGAGTTGTGTGCATTATTACTGTCGTAAATGGCATATTTTGCGAAATCGGGAAGATAATAAACACCAACGTACAGTCCTTCTTCATTTAAACCATCTGGTCCGTAATTTTGCCCATAGGCTGTCAGGGTTACAAAACCGTATTTTCCGCTCCAAACTTTTCCATTATACCCCTCTGGGGTTTGACCAGTAAATTCTTTACCTCGTGGTACGACTAAAATTTTATTGTGCTGAGCATCACTTAGGGCCCATTCAACAGTGCGGGCTGCAACAATGCCGCCATCCTTCGACGTCAGTGTAATTCCTGTACATGGGAATACAGGGTGACTCATTATTAGTAAAGCTAGACCAATGCTTATCACTTTTTTAAGATTCATATGCACTTTTTTTATTCTTCAAATATGGTTTTGATGGCAGATATAGTACCCTCAAAAGGTATTTTTAATACTGATAACTAGTACTATAATGGTTGATTTTATTTCCTGCTTGATGCTTATGCTGGTTTGCAATCATTTTAAAATAGGGATAGCATGATGACTATCCCAGCACATTTTGAAAGGTTTAGCCTGTTCAAATGCTCCTTCAGGATAGTAGTATTATAAAATGCCTTAAAAGTAAGATGAAAACTAATGGGTTTTATTTTGGGAGCCGACATGTATTTCTATTGGTTTATTGCTGACTCAAGGCTTTTTTGATAGCCTCCTCGGCTAGAGGTTGCATTACCTTATAGCCAGCCATATTGGGGTGAACACCATCATATGTCAAGTTTTCATCAAGGCCATTTTGGGCATTCACCATTTTTGAAAAGTAATCCAGATAAACAATACCCGTTTTTTCCGCATATGCTTGTAATCTATTGTTTAGTTCAACGACTTTGGTTGCTGGGTTAAGCCCTGGGCGCCAGGGGAAATCATAAGCAGGTAAAACCGAACAAAGGACCACTTTAATCTCATTAGCTTGTGCTAATTCGACCATTGATATTAAGTTGTTTACGATCATTTCTAGGGTTGATGGTCCAGTATTACCTGCAATATCATTGATCCCGGCTAAGATTACGACGACCGAAGGAGCAAGATCAATGACGTCAGGTCTAAAACGAATGAGCATCTGGGGTGTGGTTTGGCCACTGATGCCTCTATTTATGTAATTTGATTTCGTATGAAAAAAGCTCATACTATCCTGAAGCCAGCCTTCTGTGATGGAGTTACCCATAAAAACAACTCTGTTTTCATTAGCTTTTGGTTTTCCTAATTGGAGGTTTTGTGCTTCAAATCGACCTAGGTTTGGCCAATCCTGACCTGAAGATGATTGAACCATAAACATAAATGACGTAATGGTGATAAGGGTAAAAATTGTCTGTCTCATGGTAATTTTTATGATCAGGAACGCCACATAAAATAGTAAAAATAATTGGTGTGCTGCTTAGGATCGCTGCGGAGGGTGATTGAGTTAATATATTTTGTGAAGGAAATTGTACAAGAAGCATAGGATATCGTTTTTCGATATCATTTTGTGTATGGTTATTATTTCTTAGGCAAGCTATTCTTCTGTAAAGTTTTGATAAGGTATTATAAACCTTTTTCATATTCAGTAGGCTTTTAATTTATGGCTATCCTATTTAGATGTACAGAATGAGGTAGATAAATAATATTTTTCACCGCATTTTACCGGATTGATGGGTGCCTAGAAAAGGACCCTTTTTACCAGAATGAATATGATACCTGAATAATGGGTTGAAGTGCTCATAGTACGTGCTTAGATTCCGAAGGTTCACTTTAAAGTAGAAAGGTTTAGACGTCTTGCTGGATGGCACCAAAGATACCCATGACCAATGTTATGGACTGGATAAATGGTATGTTCATATATGCCCATTCCATATGGAATATTATGGAGATAAAAAGGTGAAAATGTAAGAGTTTCTTGGTTCTAAAAGTCTATTTGAATCTTTACTATATTAGACGTGCACATAGGTTACTGGGCCAAAGGGTAGGCTAAGCTCAATTGGAATTTACCTTCAAAACGATGGATGAATTCTTCCAGAATAGCAGGTGATAGGGCTTGTGAAAAGAGAAATAAAAGTAGCCCGAAGAATAAGTGGACTTGCCTCATAGGCCAGCGAAATATTGTAATGGATATCCGTATCGTTTTTTTAACGATTCTTATGGATTTGTGGCCTCAATAATAGCTGTTGCGATATTACTATAATCCCAATCTAAGCTATGTCGATCATATAATCTAAACCTGCCTCCATCATCCCATACAATGGTTAGCAAGTTCCGTTTTGCGGCTTCGTGTGCATAGAACGAAGCATACTCCAGTCGGGATTGAATTGGATTGGCTTCTATGGATCCCCATTCTCCTAGGATTACGGGGCGACCTTTGTTTATGATCCATTTTTGCCTGATCCGTTCGAGCTCGTTCTGTAAGTTTTGTTTATCCTGAGCGGAGCCCCAAGGAATGGATGCTTCTCCAGCAAATGGCCATGGGAAATACGTGTGTAGCGAAATGATAACTTTTGGATCGTTATTAGGAATAACCAAATCGTTCATAGCTGATGACTCCGTACTTGCGGCCCAGGTTGTAATCATGATATGCCGTTTGGTGTTATTCCCTCCAGTTGCTCTGATGGCATCGACTGCAGCTTTATGAAAATCATTGATATACCCTCGACCTTCAGGGGTGCCGCCTGACCATTCTTGAGGAATACCTTCTAATCGGGGTTCGTTAAGGGTTTCAAAAACGAGAGAATCATTGTATGCAATAAAGTAATTACTTACCTGAGTCCATAAACTGGCGAGTCTTTCTTTGGTGTATTCAGCTTCGTTGGCATTTGGTTTCACCCAATCATTGTCATGATGTACATTAATAATGACATGCATATTATTTTGAAAGCCATAATCCACGATCGATTTAATGCGGCTCAGATAGGCGGGTTCAATGGTAAAGGGTGAGGATGTACTTTGATGAAAGCCCCACGTAATTGGAATCCTTAAAGTTCCGAATCCTTTTGCTTTGACGGCATCGATAATGGGTTTGCTGGGGTTGGGGTTTCCCCATATTGTTTTGTCACGAGACCTAACATCAAAGCTATTCCCAAGATTCCAACCCACCCCCATTTCAGCCACCAAGTCGAAGGAGCTTATGTCTCGGGCCTCACCCACCCCATTTTCGGGAGGATTAGGGTTTTCATTCTGGGTTTGGATCGTCTGATCTTCTTTTTCACAAGAACTCAAGAATAGCAATAAGGCAGGAATTAGAAGCAGCAAAAGGCTTTGTAGCTGGTTCTTAATTTTATTTAATAATGAAAATATCAATGCTATCTGTACATACTCCATTGCAGTTAGCCATTTCTTCCTTTTAACCATTTTTATCACATTTGATGCTGCGCGTTACAGATAAAACGATGTTTGCTTTTGCAAAAGTCTGTAGTAATCAAACAGGATTTGTCAAGGTGTCATTTGGGTTGGCCGTTGGGTCGTCAATTAGCTGTTTTGTAATTATTATTCGTCAAAGTTTAAATAAGTATTAAAGAAGGGTAGTAAGTCATTGAGGGCTCTTCCGTCTTTGGTCCATAGTTTGTCTACATGTTTACCGATATACTCTTCAGCATAGTGGGTTATCCCCAAATTTTCCAGCATAAGACTAAACGCATAAGCTGTTTTAGGAATATGGGTATTTTCTTCATTACGCCCCCAATCGAGCTTGATAGCTTTTAGTTTTTTGAGATCATCAATATGATCGTCAACCATTCCCATGACAGATTCCTCCTGCCATATTTTGAGTACCTCATAGTTTACCGTCAGGGTTCCATTATTCATATTGTAGGGTACATCTGCATAAAACGGAGGGTTGTTGGGATTTGGGGTATAAGCCCTACCCATAGCAATAATGGCGTTAGGGTAAAAATTTACCCATCCGTTTACCAATTGTTTTCGGGATTTTATGTTGGGTAGCCTTTTATATGCTTCGCTGTGATACCCTAGTTCTCCGACAATATCCAAGACTGCTGGGGATAACGCATAAACAGAAGAGAAAACGTCAGGGAAAAGCATTCCAATTTTTAATGCACCATGTCCGCCCATAGAATGTCCGGCAATACCCCTACTATCTTTATCGGGGATGGTCCGGTAATTTTTATCGGTGTAGGCTACTAGGTCAACACCTGTAAAATCAGCCCATTTTCCAGTCAAACTTGAATTGGTGTAAAAGCTACCTCTGTACAAGGTATGCTGATTAGGTATTACTACCATAACAGGCTTTATTATATTATTTGAAATGGCGTAATCTAATAGCGTATCCAATTTTCGAATAGCAATCATAACGCTATCACTTGATGTAAAACCATGTAAGTAATAAATGACCGGATACCTCTGCTGGCTTTCTTCATATCCTGGGGGGAGATAAACGGTAACTCTTCGGGTTGGATTTTCGCCCCCTGAGTTTTCCAATGATTCAGAGTATAAATAATCTACAACTACCGTTCCTGACAGGTTTTGAGATATTGCAGAACTAATGGCCAAGCAGATAATGGCTAGGATAGTACTGCCTATTATAATTTTTTTCATTTCCATCTATTACGTTGAATAGTTTGAGCTGTGCATCCATGATTATCATTATATCTGGATGGTTAGCATCTTACTTAGGTTCTGTACATATTAACAGAGGCGTATTTTAGGAGTTAATTTTACCTGCTTTCAACACCCTTGTGAACTTGGATTTCGGAGGGAATAGTTATTATTATCGGTTATACAATCTTATATAATATAACCCTTATTCATTATAAAATCCATACGCTACCTGTACCTAATAATTCAAGTATACCAAACACTTTCTCATCAGGAGGTAACGGATATATCTGCTATTGTCGTGGTTTCTTATAAAGGTTAATGATAAAAAGGGTCGCCTATTTCCTGTAATGGAATAGTTATGGCATGTTTTGATTTTCTTTTTTACAGAATTATAAGTCGTTTTATTCCTATTTTTCCTTGGACATGAATTTGAATGAAATATACACCTTGAGGCCAGTCGTTGGTTTGAACCTGTAATGACTCACTTTCCATTACTGTTGTATACTTAATGGATCCATTTGCGGATAAAATGGTCACCAGACCATGTTGTAATGATTCCGTTTCCTTTTGGATATAAAGGGTTTGATGATTTGGATTGGGAAATATGAGAAAGTCAAATTCAGGTTGTTTCACATGTTTGGTAGGGACGGGATTGTCTTGTGAAAGTTTTAAAATATGAGTAGTTCTCGATGCGATTCCAGTTGAAGTCGATTTCCAATTTTCGAAACCACCTTTTCCGTCAATAGTTATAGTGCCTAATTCGCGGTCATTATAAAGATCCGTAACGTGGTAGAGACCAGGCGAGAGATTAGAAGCAGGTAATGTCAATGAAGGGTTAACCATTTGTGTGGTCAGGTTTGATACCACGATAACACCATTATTATCGTGGATTCGGACAAAACTCAATACGCCAGGTTGGGAGTGTTTTAAATCGAGGTAATTCCCCCTGCGTAATGGAGCCTGTTGATTCCTTATATGGATCAATTTTTTGTAGTGGCTTAATAGTGCATTGGGGTTAGATTCCATTGTGGCCACATTATTCAGTTTATAATTCTGGCCGATACTAATCCAGGGCGTTACCGTTGAGAATCCTGCATGAGCGGCATCAGACCACTGCATTGGGCGCCGGATATTTTCATGGGCGCCAGTTCCGATCATGCTAACTTCTTCCCCATAATAGAGAAAGGGGACTCCAGGTAGGGTAAGATAGATAGATGCGGCCAATTTCATTTTTTGGGTATTTAAGCCCACTTGATTAAAAACTCTGTTGATATCATGATTAGTGAGAAACGTACCGTATTGCAGTGCGGGATATGATGATTGGATATTATTCATTTGTTGCTGAATACTTAAGGGATTCTTATTATTTACCGCACTGATAATATCACTGGCCAAATCAAATTCAAAACAAACATCTAATCGTTCATTTTGTACATACGGAATGATGGAAGCTGTATTCGACCAGACTTCTCCAATAGTAAAGGCATTGGGGTTATTGGACTTATAAATTCTGCTGAATTCTTCTAATAAAGAAAAGGTGGCGGGTGTGTTTTCCATTTTATCACCGTCTTCAATTAAGTATTTGATAGCATCTAGTCTGAAGCCATCTACACCCTTATCCAACCAAAAGTTGGCCACATTGAACATTTCTTCTTTGGTGGGTTGATGGTTGTAGTTCAAATCGGGCATACCACCCCAGAATAGCCCGTAGTAATAATCTGCTTCATTCCGATGCCATACATCTTGCCCCCAGGGCCCTAGGAAGTCTGGTTTGTGGGTTGACCAAATATACCAATCCCGAAAACTATTGTTATTATTGGCCGATTGGGCAAACCAAGGGTGTTGGTTGGATGAATGATTTAAGACTAAATCAACGATTACTTTTATTCCTCGGTTCTGGGCTTCCTGAAGGAATGCCTCAAAATCAGTCCTGGTTCCGTAGTCGGGTTCCACACGATAATAATCGGTTACATCGTAGCCGTGATAACTGGGTGATTCCATTATTGGCATTAACCAAATTGCAGTAACACCAAGGTCGGTATCCGTATCAGGATTTCCATCATTCAAGTAATCAAGTTTTTCTATTATTCCTTGAAAATCGCCTATACCGTCTCCGTTACTGTCGTAAAAACTTCGCACAAATATTTCGTAAAACACCGCATCATTCCACCAATACGTATCGAAGTCGGTATGGAGTTTAGGGTTGCATGTATCACAGGTATTAAAACAATATACAGGAGGGCTTGGAGTATCTAATGTTACCGATATTTTCCGATTATTGGAGTTATTGTTTGTAGGTGTTGCGCATTGTCCTGTGAGCATCTCAGCTCGGGAGGATGTATTTCCATTGACGAATAAATACTCATAATCCCCAGAGGGGAGCATCAGATTAATCTCATACGTACCATCCTCGTTGAGATCTATCAGTGGAACAGTTGATGCGTCCCAATTTTGTTGAAAGCCAGCTGCTTTTTGGAAATTCCCCATGATATGGATACCGTCTGGAGAAATGTCTTGTCCCGTCATGTTGACTGAAAAGTTAATACTTGCCAAGCATGCATTAAAGGGTACCGGAGGTAAAACCATATTGGTCGTTCCAATGCTTACTTCCCGATTAAAGGTGGGCCCTACTGAGCACTCAGCGGGTGGATTTTCATCCGTTCCCCAAGCGTTACCATTAATGAATTTGTATTGATAGGTATTTGATGGAACAGCCACACGGATGGAGTATATTTGGTCTCCATCATCATCGTGTAATGGTGTAGTACCTGGACTCCAGTTCGCACCTAGGCCGGCGGCAGACTGAAAATCCCCGGCGATATGTACCCCATTGGGCGATATATTTTCTTGACTCATATCCACTTGAAAGGTGACTTCTACTGTCTGGGTAAAAGCTGAACCGCCGCAGATATTTGCGACAAAGAGAATAAGTAATGGTTTATAAATAAATGCGCCTTTCAAAGAATTGTGGTTTAGATGAAAAAAAGTTTTCTGTAACGGCTATACAAGTCTGGGTTGCCTGTGGGTACTATCATATTTATCTAGTTTGTAGATATTCTATCGACTTGTCGACTAATATGTTTTTGTAATGCAAGAAGTTATCTTTGGTAGGTGGTAGATAATAGTCAACTTCAGCAGGGTTACCTTCTAGTATTTCTCCGTTGGGACGAATGGTATGGCCTATATTCCACATAAAGTTACAAACTATATTTCCAGTATTAGGATTTATGATGGGTTCCTTCCATTCCCATGTGTTACTGAATCCTCCGGTCGTCTGTCCGATGGAATAGGCCAATTGATTATCTTTTAGAATGGATGCCATCTGGTCAATTTGCGAGCCTACCTTAGGGCTAAACAAAGTAACTATTTCACCATCAAAATGGGTATCAAAGGGGTAGATACTATCATTATGGGTATTGTATCTCATTTTAAATACGACATTGTTGGAGTATTCCGCATCAGATTTACAACTATCAATAACTTGACCCTTTAGCCAGTCTACTAATTCTATTAATGGTTTGATTTCTGCCCGCTTAGTATATTCTGCTTTATATTCAAGTGCTCCTTTATCGATTATATCAATAAACTTTTCGGTGATATCACTAATTCTCAAATTTCCTTTTATAATTTTGAAAGGTTTGTTGATCAATCGCCTTAGCGCATAGATACTATTGATCCCACCGCTACTTTGGGTAGCATCAATAATTAAGTGGTGTTTTAGCTTATCGTTATGAACGGCCCATTCCATTAATGTATCCACATCATCTGGCAAGTCTTCTTCGAAGTCCAGCCATTCCAGTAACAATATTTGTTGCTCCTTGTGGACATAAGTATTAAAGTTGTCAGCGGTTAATACCAAATTGAAGTCTTTGTATTTTCTTAATTCTTTAAAGGTAAGCTCGCGCTTTTTATGGTAGGAAAAAGTATATCGGTGTGTGGAATGATCGATGGACCTGAATGTGAATACGGGGTTATTTAAATTAACGACTTTCGATAAGTTAAAAGCGTTCGTGGAAAGTTCTTCTGCTAACCGGTAGTAGTGGTTGTTATTTGTAGATGATGGAATATACTGTTTTGTGACTTCAATAAAATCCTCGAAATGCATATCACCTACTTGCACTAATTCGTCCCCAATCCTTAGATCTGGAAATGCATCTGCAAACCCATGGGCGATTTGGTCAACGATGAATAGAGGGCTTTTCCCTTCAAAAACAACCATAAACGTTATAGGTAACTTTTTCTTGTCGATACTTTCTAGGAAAGTAGGTTTCATTTTCAGATGACTATCTCTTCTTAGGTTGCTCAATTTCAGGATTTCGAAATAGAGATCTTCGTCTGTGTTCGCTTGTAAAAATGACTTCCTGTTTTCCTTGAACTGCCTTTTGAGATCAATATGTAAATTCTGGTTTTTAATGGGAGAGAAGGCTTCTCTGGCAAAGATTGAGGATGTCAAATAGTTGAACAGGTCTCTGTTCAGTTGACTTTTTTTATCTACTTGATAAAAATAGAACAGCCCCCATCCGCTTAAGACCAATACTATAAGAATTCCTACCTTCGATTTCATTATTTATTTTCCTGTTTTACTATATTAATGAGGTTTACGATTTGGATTTTAAAACCATATTACCTGGTACAGGTCCTAATAAACGCAGGGACAAATCAAAACTGATGAATAAGCCCTGTTACGTATAGGTTCTTATCTCACTGCATCTTTATTTTCATTTCGTACTTCAGTTCCTCTACTATTTCTGGGTATTTATCCGCCACATTTTGGGATTCCTTTTGGGTAACTGTATGGTCGTATAGTTCAATAAAACCATCATTATGAATGATCATTCTATGCGTTGCGGTTCGAATAGTTGTAGCGTTATTTTTATAAGCTACTGCTGCATGGCCAGGTTTGCTTGGGTCTTCTAGAATATCTTTTAGGGAAACCCCTTGGATGTGTGGAGGCGTTGGGATACCTGTCAAATCGCATAGTGTCGGAAAGATATCCATAGTCTCGACCATAGCGTTCGTGTTTACGCCTTTATTTTTCAGTTCGGGATAATAGATCATTAAGGGAGCATGTAAAGATTCTTCGAACAAACTGTGCTTTCCCCAAATGGCATGCTCCCCCAAATGCCAGCCATGGTCACCCCATAGCACAATGATGGTGTTTTGATCCGCTCCGGTACGTTTTAACTCATCAATGACTTTACCTACCTGAGCATCGGCATAACTTACACAAGCAGCATAATGACGACGTATATCATCTGCAAAAATGGTATCATGAAGAGGGTCTTTCCCCCAAGCGTTATATTGCCTGAATTCGCCCGAATTATGCCATGTAGTTTTTCCTTTAGGTTTTTGGGGATGCGCTATTGCTGGGAGTTCAATGCCAGTATACCGGTCAAAATAAGATTGTGGTGCTCCAAAAGGTAAATGGGGCTTGATAATGCCTACAGCTAGGAAAAAAGGCTTTTCCTTATTTCTTGTAAGTTCTGCTAGTTGTTGTATGGCTTCTTGGGCGATTGCACCATCTGGATAGATCATATCATCTCCATCAATAGTCTGAAAAACATCCATATCACTGGGTATCAACCTGATCTGGCCATTGGCCAGGCCATGCATCATGCCACGAGGATGTTTCCATTTAGCAACAGGCATAAGGTGTTTATCCCAAGCATTTGGCATCTCAACTATGGTGCTATCATTCCAATCTTTGCCTCCTCTTCCCCCTGGGTGATGTGACACTTTTCCGACGGAAACAGTTGTATAGCCTTTTGATTTGAACCATTCAGGCATACTAGGATGTATTTCTGTTTGTCCGGATTCAAGGGCTTGAGCACGAATAAAAAGCGCATTATTCCCTTTTGGCCCATAAGCCCCGGTTAATAAAGTATATCGAGACGGACCACAGCTTGGTGCATTGACAAAATGTTTTTGGAAGGTGAGTCCTTTGGTGGCCAAGTTGTCAATATGAGGTGAGCTGATATAGTCAGCTCCGTAGCACTTCAATTCCGGGCGAAGGTCATCCACACAAATTAACAGGATATTAGGTGGATGTACCTTTTGGGGTTTACTGCAACCCAATGACATGAAGAGGTATAATGTAATGCTATAAAGAAGCCCTTTTTTGCTCATACGCCTGCTGATTTCTAAATGGTTGGTTGCGATATATAAGGTATATCATCCCTGTGTATATTTACTTTTTGTGTATCGCATAAAGGTTTTGTATTGGGGACCTTAATACACAAGTAGGGCAGTTCATTGATAAGTTGCATGTTTGGCTCATTGATTTATTACAGGTGCTTTTCTATGTTTAGTTCCTTGTTCGTAGGCATAGGTTAATTTCACGAGTGTAGCTTCATCGTACATTCTACCTAAAAACTGAATTCCGGCAGGGAGGTTACCTGCGGTGAATCCCATAGGAACGGTGAAGGCTGGCTGCCCGGTGTGTGGACTAATGATCTGATTATTGTCTCCCCTATATTGTTCCTCGAATTGGTTTATTTTTGCGGGTTTGTTGTTCCATGACGGATAGACAATGGCATCCAGTTCCAGTGTATCCATCACTTTTCTGATGGCTGTTCTGAACTTGATTCGTCGTGGGTCCTCGTAGGCATTGAGACAAGGTGCTTGTACATTTCCCCACCTGCCGTTTTTACTGGCATAACCTTCCAGCCTTCGTTGGGTAAATGCTGAGTTGGTACCTATTGCCATAATATCTTCCAAGGTTTGGATCGTATCGGAATCGACAAATTCTGCTAAAAAATCTTCAACATCTTTTTTGAAGGTGCTACACCAATGATTCTTTCGGAGTTCATCAAAATTTGGGATTGATATGGAATCGACAACTTCAGCTCCTAATGATTGGAGGTCGATTAAGGCTTGATCGAATAAATCTATGATTTCCGGATCGGTATCTTCGTTTATGAGTTGGCGGAGAACTCCAATTTTTGACTGTTCTAATCCGTCCTTGATCAGGAATTGCTGGTAATCCTGGATTGTCTGTCCGGCTGAATATTTTGTTATCTGATCCCTTGGGTCGTTCCCTACCATTACCTCCATAATTCGGGTGGCATCAGCTACGGATCGGCACATGGGTCCGACCACATCATTTCTTAGCATAAGGGGTACGATTCCATTTCTACTGATTAGCCCTAAGGTGGTCCGGAAACCTACTAAAGAACAATGTGATGATGGGCCTCTGATGGAGTTTCCTGTGTCGGTTCCTAATCCTACAGCTCCCATATTCATGGCAATAGATGCGGCCGTACCACCGCTTGATCCGGCAGGAACAAATGCAAGGTTATAAGGATTATGGGTGGTCCCATGGGTTGTGCTTTCGGTATGCATAGGTGAAAAAGCCCATTCCGCCATATTGGATTTGGCGAGAATGATAGCACCTGCTTCCTTTAATTTTTTAATGATGAATGCATCTTCTTGTGGATAATAATTTTTCAGGGCTTTGGCTCCAGCGGTTGTTGGAATACCTATTACATTGATATTGTCCTTTACGATTATGGGTATACCATGCAAGGGTTTTAATGGTTCGTTATTTTGTAAAGCTTCATCAAGTTGTTTGGCTCTGTTTAGGGCATCCGGGTTGATATAGGTTATCGAGTTGACGGAGGAATCCAGTGCATGTATTCGTTCAATGTAGGCCTTTACTAATTGTTGGCTATTGAATGATTTGTCTTGAAAGGCACGATGAATTTGGTCTATGGAAAGTTCTTCCAGTTGAATTGTACTACCTTTTTCTGCTGGTTGGTTGCAACTAAACAGGATAAGGAATACGAACAAAGTAATAGTTAAGGTTTTCATGTGATATACTTGATTGTGAGTTGTATAATGGACCGTATAATCATGCCAAACAAAGACTAGCTACGCTACCTTTTCCGTTGGTATGGAGTCGTGCTGTATAAGGTATCTAGGTTTAAGGCGTATCATGTTACGAAATGGTTTAGCGAGTATTCTTTTCATTTGTTTTCCTTTTCATCTGTAGTTTTTTGCTGATGTTGCAGAAGTAATTCCAGCATATCATGTCTTGTTTTCAGCAGATGTTGTTTGGATACGGTGTCCAGATCCAGTTCCTGAAAATATTCGTTGTCCCTATCGTAGGGCAACCATACTGGGAGGCCAGGGCCGTTGGGGTGACCATGTTTGGCGAAATTTACCCAGTAATCTGAAAGTTGATCAGCCATGGCGTAATCGGCATCCGTATAGACATCCGGATTCGATGTCTTATCGAGGTTATTAAAAACGTAGGCGATTTCGGCTGCATGATATGCGCCCATATAATCTTTTTGTTTAATCTGGGGTATTCTGGTAAACTGGTATAGATAAGCGGCTTGATTGATTGCAGTGGTAAATCTGGCCCATTGCCTCATACCTATACCGAATACGCGGTCGGTTCCGTGATCCAGGTGTGAACGCAGAATATCTTTAGGTTCCAGCACGGGGTAGGCTTCGAAATATACAGGGGCCATTTCGCCATACAGGTTATTGATACTTTCCCGAAATTCCTTGACGGTTTTTGGCAGGGTTGATGGCCAGGTGAAAGCTGTCATTTCATCTCGGTTGGAACCGATCAGGACTGGTGTATTATTCTGTTCTCCGGCATTGAATATGTCGTTGATGCTTTTCGGGAAGTAATGTCCGTCCACTAAAACGGAGGTTTTAAATTGCCGACCTGCGGGTGTATTAAAAAAAACAGAGACAATAGAGTCTGCTGGTAGTGCTCGAAAAGATTCCAGGTCACTGGCGCCACATGCGTTCATGAATCGGGCACCGATTTGTTCACCCGTGTTGTCCCCACTACCCTTTAAAAACAGGGGATTGGTAAATGCGGATCCACTCTGGCCGATTGCTCGATGAAAAAGGCCTTTCGCCATGGGTGTTGCTACTAGTGCACAAACACTCCACGAGCCTGCTGATTCTCCGAAAATGGTAACATTACGGGGATCACCACCAAACTGGCTGATGTTTTTCTGGACCCATTCCAGTGCTGCTATTTGATCCAAAATACCATAGTTACCGGAGATGCCATATGGGGATTCTGCACTTAGCTCATCGAGTGCGAGGAACCCGAAAGCACCCAAGCGATAATTGATGGTAACGACAACTACACCCTTTTTAGCTAGATTCACGCCGTCATAATGGTTGCGTGAACCACTTCCTCGAGTCAATGCACCGCCATGAATCCAAACCATAACAGGCTTTTTCTCTTCAGCTAGGACATCTTCTGACCAGACATTCAGGTACAAACAATCTTCTGACATCTCCCCTAGTGGAGAATAATAGATCGATGATTTGGCATAGCTACCTTGCGGGCAAATGGGGCTAAATTTGGTGCACGTAAGGGTACCTTTCCAGGGTTCTACCGGTTGGGGTGCTTTCCATCGAAGTTCACCTACCGGTGGGGCAGCGAAAGGAATACCACGAAAAACTTGAATTCCCCGTTCCGTTTCACCGGATATGGTTCCTTTTGCTATGGAAACTTCAACGGATTGAGAAAAAGAATTTCCGCTCATCAACGTGATTATTGCCATCAGTAAGAATTGATGTTTCATATTATAAATGATTTTAGGCGCTTCTAACTGTGCCCATATTTTAGATTTTTCGTCAAATCAGTCTTGCGTTTTTTAAGCAATCAACTAAGAAAATCGGTACTGGGTGGAATGTATGGTTCAGTATCAATTCAGATTACACAAAACGGAATCAAAATATTGGTTAGCACTTCGTTTAAGGGATTTTGTAAGCATCTATTATTTGCTCTGCCTGCCATGGCCCAAAGGCTACATATCCATTACCTTTTCTACATCAGGACCCAGTGTTGGTTTTTTTGACATCAGCGAAATCCCAACAAACAGGGTGATCGAAACCAAAAGGGAAAGGGCACCGACATCAAAATTATAGGGGATTTGTATTTTGAATATTTTCACAATAAAGTTGATGCTCAGACTAGTGATTATGGCCACATTGGCCGCCATGAAGGTGCCATTTTTCCAGTTGAATCCGATAGTTACTACGGGTACAATAGCTGCTGCGAAGGTTCCCCATCCGAATGCGCCCAGGATAGCTACGAGGTCGCCTGAATACAGGGCAAAAAGAGCGGCAAAAATGGTAATCAGCACCGTAGTGGTTCGGGCCCAAAAAAGTTCATTCTTAATTTTTCGACCTAACGCTTTGGGGATATCATGCATAATTGCAGCAGTGCCGATATTTAAAAAAGCATCTGCGGTTGACATGATGGCTGCGAACAGCCCGGCAAAAACGATACCGGCAAGAATAGGATGGGCATATTCCTGTAAAAATGCTGGAGCGGCAGCATCGGCAGAAACCAATTCTGGGTGATGCCCGCTTAGTACTAAAGCCCGCATGGCCAATCCGATACCAATCCAAAGGAGGGCGGAGAAAAAATATCCGACAATGGAAACGGGTAAGATGAACCGTGCATCACTCACTTTTTTATTCATCATCATCTTGGTAATAACATGGGGTTGGCCAGAACCACCCAGGCCGAAGACGAAAAACCAGGAAAGGCAGCCGATCATGCCTAATGTTCCCCAAGGACCAATAGCTTCGGGATCACCTTCACGGATGGTTTGACTGATTTCAAGGAAGCCTCCATCGTAGGTGTTCAGGACAGTTAAAAAGACAAAGAGGGCAGCGATGATCATAACACCACCCTGAATCAGGTCCGTATAGACGGATGCGACTATACCTCCGGTCACACTGTAAAAGACTAAAATAGAGCAGGATATCAGCACACACATTTCTAAACTTATTGCGGCAAGCATTTCTGTTTTGGAAAGGATGTCCTGTAGCACGACAGCCATGGCGAGTATCTGTGTGGCCAAATACCCTAGGACACCCATTACAATAGCCACTGCAACTAACGAACGGGTCGAATTCTTACCGTATCGCAGGGCCACTACATCAGGTAAGGAAATACAATCCCCTAATTCTGCTAGCAATCGAAGACGTTTGGCCAGCAAGATCGTCGACAAGTTAAAGCCCATGATTACACAAACGAACATCCAAACGGAACTCATTCCAAGTCGATAGACAAGCCCCGGGCCACCAACGAAGCCAAATCCACTTAAAGTACTCGAGAAAATAGCAAACGCAGTTACCATGATCCCCAGGTCACGGCCAGCCATGAAAAAATCGTGGGTCGATTTTGTTCGTTTCAGGGCCCAGACCCCCACGCCAATGCACAACAGCATATAAAGCCCTACAAAGGATAGGATAATGGGATTTCTTAGTTCTTCCATAGGTACTTTTCTGTTGTAAGTTTTTATCTGGCAGTTATCGCTGCATATCGTTGTTAACAGCTAGCAGAAAACTATTTGAATACTCTGGCAAAATAGCTTTCCGGAAAACTTGGGGTGTCTTGTTCTTTTGTATCAATACCGGCTAATTTTTTGGCCATTATTTTTTTTCTGTCGAGTTCCATAGCGCGCCCAATTTGTATTC
>JABSSK010000370.1 GCA_013214265.1 Saprospiraceae bacterium
TATAATCAAGCTGGAATTTACGTTCAAAGCGTATATCTTCCATCTTTCCAGCAGCCAAATCACTATACTGATCTTGTGAACGAATAAAGCGGTCGATCAGACTCTCCATCTCCTTATTTGGCCTTGGCAGAAAAGCAGCAGCATAAGTCACTTCATTCTGATCAACTTCCTCATTCAATAAATCTTCGCTACGGGCCCGATAAATACTGTAGCCCCGCTTATTGTAGTGGGTATACAAAACCCTGTCACGCCGACGATCGATACTTATTGCCGGTGAATAATGTGAAATACCACTGATTCCCGTAGCTACATTAGTAAGTTGGTATACTTTTTTTGATGTAGGGTCAAACTGGTATATGTTACGGTACCCATCCCGATTCGATAAGAACAAGATATTCCCCTTAGAGTCTATCTGGGGGTTCAGATTATCGGCACCCGGAAAAACGTCGATGAGCTCAATTTTACGAGTACGCATATCCATTTTTGCCAAATTAAATGTCAACCGGCCATAGGTACGCCCCCGTGCCCGCGACAGCTGATCACTCGCAAAAACGATGGCACTTCCGTCAGGCGTCCACGTAGGGTGAAGCTCTGAGTGCATATCATTAGTAAGCTGAATAGCATCCCTTGCACGTAAGTCATACAAGAATAAATCCACCTGTCCATCTTTTTGCCCTGTCAGAACAATTGATTTCCCGTCTGGTGACCAACTAGGATTAGAAAATGCAGGAAGATTTTTAATAAAAATCTCATCTGTTGTTTTTCCTTTTTCTATATCCTTGATGAGCAGAATATTTTGCCCTTTTTTGAACCCAACAAAAGCAACTTTTTTACTGTCAGGAGACCAAGTTCCTGATGATTCTATAAAATTGAAATCATCTACATTACCCTCTCGATTACTGCTAGCCAGAGTTTTCAGAATTTCTCCTGAGTTTACATCCGCCAAAAAAACATCTGTAGAGAACAAGTTTTTTTCCGAAAGGAAGATAACATATCGCCCGTTTGGACTAATCGCAGGGGATATATTCATTCGCCCACCATCTTCTTCGTTGATAATGGATCGACCTACAATACCTTCTTCCATACCTTCCACAAAAGGTGCAAAAGTTGACTTCAATGATCGTTGCCAGCGCGCTGACAGAGAGTCCATTGGAATCCCTAGCTCCGTAAAACACGCTTGCTCAACCCCAAATTTTGCAACCGCTTTAAAGAAGGGTTGAATCTTCCCATCTCCAACAAGACCTGTGAAGAAACTCCAAAATGCATGCCCATAGCGGTAGGGGAAATACGCCGGACTAAACATCTGCTGAAGTGTAGGTACATCATCATTAAGTACTGCATCACGCATCCACATAGCCGTATGTGGATCAACACTACCAATCGACATATATTCTGCCATACCTTCCACAATCCAAAGTGGCAGATTACCCAGATTCTGTAGGCTAGTGGAATCACCATTAATTACTGTATTAAACTGATAGGCATGAACCATTTCGTGACCCAGCACCTGAACAGTTTGCTGATTGGACATCGCTACCGGCATGATTACCCTATTCTTGAAGGCCTCCGTAACCCCACCAGTTCCCACTCCAACTGCTCCTGAAATGGTGTTGGTTTGTTGAAAATCCGCAAAGTTGTTGTAAAATATAAGTGGATTCTTCTGCACAATCGAGTCCCGTAACGAAGCTCGGTGCATCTGATACCACATTTCAGAATAAGACGCTAGGTCTTCTAAAACCTGTGCATTCTCCGTGTAATAATAAATCTGTAGGTTAGGGGTCTGCTTCACCTTAAAGTCGAAAGATTCATAATTGACTTTGTTGCGGCCAAAAGCTTGCCCGTGCAGTGGATGCTGAAAAAGAATTACGCATAACAGCATCGGCAATAAAAAGTGGACTAATCTGATCGTTCTATGCATCATATTTGACTTATATTAATCGGCCAGAAAAATGACTCAGATAGGTTTTCAATAAAATTAAACTGAAATTTCCTTAAGCCTCAATGTTCATGATATAATTTGAAACACTATAGACGTTCAAGTAGTATGAAAACAATATATAAATCACCGTTAAAATTGTCTTAAACTTTGCTAATGCTGAAGTTTAGCCATCATCAATCTAAAAGTTGAGAAAACTATGAGCACCTTTTTTCCCAAATTTGGAGCCACTTGCCTACTTCTATTCCTTTATTATACTGGTATCCAGGCTCAGCAACAATGGATCACTCCTTTTGAAAAAGACAACAACGCTTCTGCTACATATGACCAGACGATTTCTTTTTACGAAAGGTTGGCAGAAGCCTATCCGCTACAATTTTCATTACAGCAAACCGGAAACACTGACGCAGGCTTCCCCCTTCATCTGGCCATATTTTCCCAGAACGGCCATTTTAGCCCCGATCAGGCGCGCCAGGAAAACAAGCTCATTGTCTTTATCAATAATGCGATCCATCCCGGTGAACCTTGTGGGGTTGATGCTACTATGATTTTCTTCAAAGACTTACTTCAAAATAACGAACAGCAAAATAAATTAAAAGACGTCATAATCGTAGCAATTCCTTTTTACAATATTGGCGGCGGTTTGAATCGCGGTGCGTACAGTCGTGCTAATCAGAATGGACCTAAAAACCATGGATTTCGAGGTAATGCCTAAAACCTCGACCTCAACCGAGATTTTATAAAAGCAGACTCCAAAAACGCACAAACCTTTAATCAAATATACGGACAATGGAAACCCCATATTTTTGTTGATAACCACACCTCCAATGGAGCAGATTATCAATATGTTTTAACCCTCATCGCAACCCAACACAATAAACTGGCACCCACCATGGGTAAATTATTACAAAAAGAAATGTTACCCTTCCTGTATGCATATATGGACGGAACGCCTTATGAAATGATCCCTTACGTCAATGCTTTTCGAACACCCGATCGGGGTATTGCTGGCTTTTTAGATCTACCCAGATATTCATCTGGTTATGCTGCCCTTCATAATGCCCTCTCATTTATGCCTGAAACACATATGTTCAAACCTTTTTCCGATCGTGTGAAAAGCGTTTATCATTTCCTCCAAGGTGTGAGTACCTATGCCGCTCAGTTTAAAAAGTCAATCCAGAAAGCCCGAAAAGAAGCCGACGAAAAGGTAAGCCAACAGATGGAATTTGACCTGAATTGGTCACTCGACCGAACTGCAGTCGATAGTCTTTTCTTTAAAGGCTACAAAGCAAAAACCAAGGTCAGTGCAGTTTCCGGTCTCGAAAGGATGTACTACGACCATGAAGAACCTTGGGAAAAAAACATCCCTTTCTATAATACGTACACGACTACCCTAAAAGTGGAAAAGCCCAAAGCGTATATTTTACCTTATGCATACGAAGATGTTGCCAACAGGCTCCGCTGGAATGGTGTCAATCTGTATCAACTTACTGCTGACACACACATTGAAGTAGAAACCTATACCATTGAAGACTTTGAAACTCGTAATGCTTACGAAGGCCACTATCTGCATTACAATATCCAAGTATCGCGTGACACCCAAAAACTACTTTTCCGCAAGGGTGACTATATCATTCCAACAGATCAGGTGGCCAATCGCTACATCATAGAAACCCTTGAGCCTCAGGCGCCTGATTCTTGGTTTGCCTGGAATTTCTTTGATGGTATCTTACAGCAAAAAGAATATTTCAGTAGCTACGTTTTCGAAGATTTAGCTGCCGACTTTTTGGAGCAGAATCCAGCCCTTAAAGATGCCTTGGAACAAAAGAAAACAGAAGACCCTGAATTCGCTCAATCTGCCAGAGCGCAATTGGATTTTATCTATCGAAATTCCCCTTATTATGAGTCTACCCACAGAAGATACCCCGTTGGTCGGTTACTTAAAAATATTACTTTACCCATGCGATAACCAAAACCATGAAACCTATGTAGCCTTAGTTATCCTACCTGCCCAATGGTGCTGTGGCCTTGGCTTACTCAAGCCCATATATTGGCTTCAGCATACCTTCTACAGCCTGGTGCATTCGTAGTATTTCTTTTTTTGATCATGCTTTCGCAAAAAATTAGTACCATAGTGGCGAAAAGGTTGTAGAACTACTACCTATATATCATTACCAGCCGCCGTATATGACCTATGGCTGAAGGTCCAAAATATAAAGGATATATATCAGGTCAACATACAATCAGACGAATCATTGATAATCTATTGACTCTACATATTATGAATCGACTAAGCCAGAAGGTAGCTATTATTACGGGAGGTGCTCAAGGTATAGGGTTGGCAACAGCTCAGCGTTTTTTAGAAGAAGGTGCCAAAGTAGCTATTTGGGATGTTAAACAGGATAAAGGCGAAGAGGCAGTAACCGCATGGCGAGAACAAGGCTTTCCGGCTACTTTTTATCTTGTAGATACCACACAGCTTAATCAAACCCTGGAAGCAGCCTCCGCCGTTATTTCCCAATATGGCCAAATCGATATTCTCGTAAATAATGCCGGCATCAATATTAGAAAGAAGGCGCTGGAATACACTGAAGATGAATACAGAAAAGTGATCGAGATCAACCAATTTTCGGTTTTTGAACTCAGTTTAAAATTGCATCCGTATTTTAAAATTTCAG
>JABSSK010000371.1 GCA_013214265.1 Saprospiraceae bacterium
TAACTGGCCTAATTTCGGAAATGATTATTATGTAAATCCAGTTGTACTATCCTCGGAAGAAAGATTGGAGGAATATCAGAAGGCCAAGGATCAAACATTGCGCTTTGTTTACTACATACAGAACGAACTGGGTTTTTCTAATCTAGGTCTGGCGGATGATGAATTTCCTACCAATGATCGGTTGGCCTTTTATCCGTACCACCGGGAAGGTCGACGCGTCAAAGGATTGGTTCGAACTACACTTAATCATATTGCTAATCCTTATGATGAAACGCCCCCACTTTACAGGACAGGAATAGCTGTTGGAGATTACCCGGTTGATCATCATCATGATAAGTATGTGGATGTACCAGAATTAGAATTTCCGCCTGTGCCCAGTTTTAATATTCCGGTAGGTAGTCTGATTTCTAATGATATACCTAATCTACTTATGGCTGATAAAGCTATCTCCGTTTCAAATTTGGCAAATGGTTCAACACGATTACAGCCAGTCATCCTGCAAGTAGGGCAGGCTGCAGGCCTTATTGGTGCATTAGCCGTACAAGAAAATACTTCTCCCGACCGACTGGACGTAAGATCTATTCAACAGGAATTATTAGAGATTGGGGGTTATCTTATGCCCTTTTATGATGTTTTGAAGGATGACCCTCATTTTATGGCCATACAAAGGGTCGGATCTACAGGGTTATTGCGTGGTCTAGGAGAGCCTTATTTATGGGCTAATCGCACTTGGTTTTATCCAGATTCAACACTAGACGTTTCGGATTGGATTATGGGTATGCAATCGTTTAAGTCAGGATATAGGCCAGCATCAGTAATCGATCGTATACATCGAAAGGATGCTCGGGACTTTTTATTACTCACAGCTGAAGGGCTAGGGCTTTCGACACAAAAAATCCCTAAGCTATCGGATTGGAACCAGGAGGTTATCCAGTTAGGTAATGGCTTTGCTGGATGGGCTGACCAACCAGCAAAGCCCATTTTACGTCGTGAGTGGGCCGTTTTGTTGGATGCTTTTTTGGATCCATTTCAGGAGCTTCCGGTAGTGACCTCCTCACTTAAGTGAGGAGGTCACTCGACGACTCGATACCCCCGAAATCCATAATACGCCACGAATAAAAAGGACAGAACAGGTAACCAAAAACAATTCTGAATACCAGATTGCTCGGAAATAACACCCATTAGCGGAGGTACAATAGCACCACCAACTATCGCCATTATAATAAACGAGGATCCTAGTTTAGTATGTTTCCCTAAGTCCTTAACTCCTAATGCAAAAATGGTCGGAAACATTACCGACATGAAAAAGTTGATGCCCAAAATGGCATAAACAGCAATACGGCCACCTGAATATATTCCAACCAAACAAAGAACAACAGCTAATAGACCATAAAAACCTAGCAGAATATTGTCCTTAACAAAGGATAAAAGCCAGGTACCTAAAAATCGACCCACCACAAAAAGAAAAGTACCCGCTACCAAAAAACTACCAGATGCTACCTCCTTACTTACCCCCGGCAGCATCTCCGTAACAAAATCAATGGTAATACCCCAAAGACCAACTTGGGCACCAACGTATAAAAGCTGAGCTAACACAGCCAACTTGAGATGACGATACTTGAATATGCTGGCATCAAATGTAAGTTTCTCCCCTTTTTCAGGTTCAGGCATATGAGTACGCCAAATCAAAAAAGTAACCACTAGTACAGCTATCGCAATACCCGCATAAGGAAGAACCACCGCATTGGCAGCAGCTTGCTTGGCTGCATTGGTACTCATGTCACCCTCATTACCTGAAAATATCAATAGACCAGCTAAATATGGACCGATAACCAACGCAACACCATTAAATGATTGGGCAAAGTTTAACCGCTGGGTAGCATTTTCCTTTGATCCCAAGATTGTCACATACGGATTGGCTGCCGTCTCCAAGAATGCTAGCCCAGAAGCAATAACATACAATGCTATCAAAAAGAAGCTAAAGGTTAGCATCTTGGCTGCTGGAATAAATAAAAATGCACCTATTGCATAAAGCAGTAAACCAAGAAGAATCCCCTTTTTATAGGAATATCTTTCCATAAATATGCCTGCAGGAATGGCAATAGTAAAGTACCCCAGGTAAAAGGCCGTTTCGACGAGTAGAGCCTGCGCCCGACTAATCTCAAAAACGGGTTGAAATTGCGCAATCAATGCCGAGTTTAAAATGTTTGCTAAACCCCATAAAAAGAAGAGTGTAGTCACCAAAATAAAAGGAATAAGATATTGATTCTTCTTTTGCATACGGTTGGTTTTTCAAGTTGGAATTAATCCTGATTATTTGTGTCTATTGAATATTGTAAAAAGAATTCTTTTCGAGGCAGTATTCCTTCATAAAAAAAGAAAATCTCCCCCTTTAATCCAGCATTCCGATTGGCTTCAATCATTTGATGAAGCAAACGATCAGGTGCATAATAATCACCTACTTTAAGTAAAACTTCCGGGAAAATCAGATGGTGATTCTCTTTAGATACTTGCGATCCCAGAATTTTGTCCAATTCCTTTTGATAAGCTGCTATATCATATCGGTATATTTGTGGAATTATTTCATCAATCCAACCCTCCCTAACCCAGGTCGGCCAATCTTGAAGATATTCGAACTTACTCCAAGGATATATGCTCGGTGAAAAGAATAAGGTTAAATCAGGATCAAGAGCCCGCAGATCTTGTGACAGGTTCTGCATAAATATAATTAGTTGTTGTGCTCGCCATTCCACCCAAAGCGTATCCTTTGGATTCGCAGGAGGAAACTGCCCCTGATGCGCTGCACGATACTGTGATACAGTCAACGAATCATAACCGCTCGTAGAAGGTACTGCCGGTAATCGATCGTCACCCTGAATACCATCCACATCATAATTTTGCACCACCTCTTCCATTAGTGATTGTATGAAATTTTGTACCTCAAAATCAAAAGCATTAAGCCACTGAAATCCGTTTTTGCTTACCAGATTACCATGCATATCCCGCGCTGCCCAATTCGGATTGCGTTGAATCAGGTGCCCACCTGTAGTATCCTGATAAGAAGATGCAAAACCAAACTCAAACCAAGCAATGACCTCTATATTTCTTTTATGTGCCAGTTCAATCAGTTCCGCTAACGGATCACGACCAGCAAGAGCAGGGTCAATCAAGATACCAAATTGATCAGCCATGATTTGACTAGGATACAAGGTGTAGCCTCGGTTCCAGGTGACTACATAAATGGTATTGAACCCGAACGTAACGTAATTATTAACTACCTCCTAAAGGCCACTTTGGGAGAAAAGTGCTTCACTGTCAATATTGGTTAACCAAAAACCACGGCGTGGCTCTTGTAATTGAGGGGCTGATGAGGAACAACTTATTAATGAGAATAAACATAAAAAAAGAACCGTATCCTCTAATTTATGGCGTATCGATGCTAACATAATATTCCTGGATTAAGGTTCTTGTTGTTGAATCTGCTCCAGGGTATGCCAGCCGTGCATAAGGGCTCGAGGAACATGAAAACAACCCTTCCATTTCCCTCCCTTGGCATTGTGTAGTTGTTGGCCATCACGTTTGAGGTAACCAAACCATTCGCCATATTTAGGGTCAGAAAAAGCAGGCCAACAATAGGAAAATATCTTTTCAAACCACGACCAACAAACCGGATTTTTTGTATGTAAATACCCTTTTAGCATGGCTTCCATTGCCTCTAAGTGAACCCACCATAATTTCTGATCCCACTCCAATTCTTGGGGGGGATAACCCTTCCTGTCCATAAAATAAAATAATCCACCATAGGCTTGGTCCCAACCGTACTCAGCCATGTATATCGCTCTTTGAGCCGCACGCTTGATTAAAGGCTCATCATTTCGACGAACCCCCAGATCCCTTATTAACCACATCGCTTCCAACGCATGACCAGGATTGAGTTTTCGTCCATCAAAGGAATCACTTAGCGTACCGTCCGGATGAATACTTTCTAAAACCAATCCTGAGGCATCATCATAAAAGGTGTCCATTACAGTGTGAATACATCTATCAATGGTGTCCTCTACAACAGCTTGGTCCAGAAGGGGCTCAAGCTCTAGACATAAGTTGCATAAGATCATAGGTAATGAAAAACTCAGCAGGGGGCGAGTTGCCGGAACATGCTTATTGTAGATCCCTTTAGGATTATCCTGGCGCTCTAATATTTTAGCAAATGTACGGCGAGCTATCGTACCATACCGCTCGATCTGTGTAACCTGATATAATTGACCAAAAGCCATGGCCGCAAAGCAATCAGAAAAAATACTATACGGCTGAATCAAAGGTTTACCATCCCCACGAAGTGAAAAATACCAATGACCCGCAGCATCCTGACCATATTTCTCTAAAAATGTTGCACCATGGATCGCTATATCCAACCATTGGGACTTGGCCTCAATGTTTTGATACAAACTCGCAAAGGTCCATACCTGTCGTGCCTGAAGCCAGATAAACTTGTCCGTGTCATAAACTTTTCCATCACGTAGCAGGCAAGTGAAATAGCCACCAAACGCTCGATCCAGAGAGTGTTTTTCCCAAAAAGGAATAACCCGTTCCA
>JABSSK010000372.1 GCA_013214265.1 Saprospiraceae bacterium
TGATTTTGAAAAGCGAACACTCTTCCAATTTCGCTCAATATTTTCTTCGAAAAACGGCCGATCAATATCAAGAAGCCTACAAAATTTAGCCGTATCCATTTTCGGGTCTAGCTGATTATAGGTAACCAAAAGGTCATACATAGGCCTGTTGGAGACCAGAAGTTCTCCTTTACGATCATAAATGAGACCCCGTGAGGGATATAAAGTATATTTTTCAATGGCTACCCCATCCGCTTGCTGCTTAAAATCGTTTGATAATACCTGAAGATAAACAGCGTTACCAACTAACACCAAACCAACTAAAAGTACAATACCTTGAATGTATATTCTCCGGGAAGTATATTGCTCGGCCACTTACTTAATATTTTATGTATTAGTCTTTAGGATTAAAAATAGCAACTATTATAACAATAAAAATAAGGGAAAACGTACCGGATGATAGGGTCTTTACTAAAATCGTTCCCAAAAGAGCAAAATTAAAGGCATCGACCAAATGAAACCATAGCGCATGTAAAAACAAACAAAAAGCTGTATACTGAACAAACCATGCCCATTTTATCCTTGCCGGAGTTAACCCTTTATTATTATCGTAACCGGCGCTAGGCTCCAAAATATTAAGTATGTAGGGTCTAGCAAAAGCTAAAAACACAGTTGCACTAGCGTGTAGTCCTGCCGAATTGTAAAAGTAGTCCACCAATATTCCAATAAGGAACCCAAGCAGTAAAAGAAACTCCCGCGTTATTTTGAAAGGAAGCAGTAAAATAAACAGAGGGTAGACATCAATCTGAATGATACCACCACTTATTAACCCTAATTTAATTTGTTTGATAATCAGGACCTGTAAGAGCAAGAGTCCAATAAACCGGACGACGTTTATGGATATAATATTACTCATTTACACTTGCTTCAAGTTCATCAATTTCTTGGCTCATAAGATTATTGACAATGAGAACCTGACGAATTCTTCCCATAGCTGTACTCAACCGCACTTTGATCCTAAAGTCACTTGTTCCTTCTGGGATTGAAAAGTCAGATACCGTACCAATGGGAATACCTTCTGGAAAAATATGAGAAAAGCGGCTTGTTTGAACCGTATCTCCTAATTCCACAAAATGATGTTTAGGCACATCCTCAAGAAACATAAATCTGGGATCTTGATTTTCCCATACCAATGCACCAAAATATCCTTTACTAACGACCTCGGCTGTGATCCGAGTTTTACTATGCAAAACGGACATAACAACGGAGTAGTGAGCAGACACCTCACGAACAACACCAACCACACCATCATTCGAAATCACCCCCATATGAGGTCTCAGGCCGTGTTCACTACCTTTATTGAGCGTAAGGAAATTATTTTTCAAACTAACAGAATTATTAACTACTTCAGCATCAATAAATGTGAACAGCGGCAAGGCTGAAGAATCAGCCAACGCAGTATCAATACTCGCTGTATTATCATAATATGCATTGCCAAGGCGTTGGCGCAGTTCAATAATTTCCTCAACTAAGTCTTGATTGTCTTGTCTCAATTTCGCATAATTCTGGATACGCTTAATACGGCTTTGTATGGAGCCAACCACCTGATTTGATGATTTAAGAAATAACTGGCCTTGCTCCTGATTATAATTAATGATAAAATAGAAACATACACCCTCTAAAAGAAGAAAGAGAAACACAGAACCCAGTCTTGTAAGGAGTCGCAAAAGCGAATTCATAAATCAGTAGATCATTTCCCAAGAGGCAAATACCACTCGCGTATTTACTTTACACTGTCACGGCCTATCAAGAAAGAGAACCGGTCCGTATTTTTAAGTGCGATACCTGTTCCCCTTACTACAGCTCGGAGTGGATCCTCAGCTATATGTACAGGTAATTTAGTTTTGTTAGCTAGACGTTCATCAAGTCCACGTAAAAGTGCGCCTCCCCCCGTAAGGTATAGACCCGTCCGATATATATCAGATGCCAACTCTGGTGGGGTAGCTTCTAATGCTTTGAGTACTGCGTCTTCAATTTTACTAACAGACTTGTCAATGGCATGAGCTACTTCAGAATACGAGATCTTGATTTGTTTGGGTATTCCTGTCATTAGGTCCCTTCCGTTCACCCCGTAATCTTCAGGTGGATTTTCGATTTTATGTAAAGCCGATCCAACGTGAATTTTAATTTGCTCCGCCGTTCTCTCACCAATCAAAATATTATGTTGTCGTTTCATGTAACTCACGATGTCACTCGTCAGCTCATCACCAGCCGTACGTATGGATTGATCCGATACAATACCAGAAAGTGCAATAACAGCGATTTCTGTAGTTCCACCACCAATATCGATGATCATATTACCCATTGGCTCTTCGACATCCAGACCAATGCCAAGAGCTGCTGCCATTGGTTCATGGATAAGGTATGTCTCTTTACTATCGACGTGATCTGCAGAATCAAAAACGGCTCTTTTTTCAACTTCTGTTATACCCGAAGGTATACAGATAACCATTTTAAGGTGAGTAAAAAAACGACGTCTTGCCCCGATCATTCTAATCAAACCCTCAATCATGCTTTCAGCAGCCTGAAAATCAGCAATAACACCATCCTTCAAGGGCCGTATGGTCTTAATATCTTCGTGTGTCTTCTCGTGCATTTGCATCGCCCTTTTTCCTACAGCGATGGTTTCGCCCGTTTTTCTATTGATTGCAACAATAGAAGGCTCATCAACAACGATTTCCCCATCCTGTATGATGAGCGTATTCGCAGTACCAAGATCAATAGCTAGTTCTTGCTTGAAAAAACTAAACAACTTCATTAAAGTAGGTTAACCTGTTTATGCATAATAATGTACCTCGAACGGCACAGTGTCAAGATTATTGCTTTGTTAAAGCAGACCAGGCTTCTTCCGAATGTGATCCCACACTCCTGAATTGTAAATCAACACAATTTATCACACTATCCGAAACATTACACCCTTTATTTTCAAGCCTTCACACCCTTTTTTTGTGTTATGGCAAGAAAAACAACGTCCCACTTATTTCGAGGGGAGAACTTCTACAATCGACCAGTCCGTAGGACTTAAATACAATTTTGCTATTTCCTGCAATTTGAGCGGTGTTATTTCTTTAATATTGGCTACGGTTTCTGCAAAAAAAGAAAACGGAAGTCCATCGTTAATTAAGCCCGTTATGAATTCCATTGTATGCATTGGCCCATCAATTTGGCTAAGCATATTACCCAGCAAATAGTTTTTCACCATAACTAGTTCCTCCTCCTCCAAAGGTTCCTGCTGTAGTCTAACCATCTCATTATGAATCTCAGTAAGACAAGCTTTCGTTTTTTCGGGACTGGTTTCCAACGCTATAAGCCAACACCCTCCAAAACGCATAGTATCTAAAGAAGAATAAACATTATATGTATACCCCTTCTCCTCACGAATATTAGTCATAAGACGAGACCCAAAATATCCACCTAGAATAGTATTCAAGACCTTAAGGTCATGGTAGTCTGGATGTGCCCGATTGAACAGTAAGCGCCCTAGTCGAATTGCCGTTTGTTTTTCACCCATCCCGCTCACAGAAAAATGCCCTATCTGCATATCTACTTCTGGTATACGTGGTTCCCTAACCAATGGGTTGCCAAAATTTTTACCAAAAAACGCATTAATTACGGATAGTTCAGCCTCACTAGCTCGCCCTGCCAAATACATACGCATTCCCTGAGCATGATAACATTGGTTATAATGCCTTCTGATCTGATCCATACCTATGGAAGTGTACAACGCTTCAGTACTATTGTATCCATAAGGATGCTTTGCCCCGAATAACACTTCTGTAATTTCCCGGTACGCAACCGTTTCATTCTTATCCAATTCTACTTTTAAATGGGCTAATGATCTACCTACTACTTCACTTAAGTCTTTTTGGCGGAAAGCAGGCTCTAATAAAACCTCTGCTACTTTAGAAACAAGTGGTTTAAAATGCTTTTGAAGCCCCGTTAACACAAGAGCGGTTGTATCTAGGTCAAAAGGAATATGCAATGAGCCCCCAAAAAAATCAATTTCCTCAGCCAACTGGCCAGCAGTCATGCCCACACTCCCTTCCTTTAACATAAGCTGTGTCAACCTTCCAACTAAAGGATAATCCTCATAGGGTCGCCCCCCATCAATAACGATTTCCAATGAAAAAATTTCTTTTTCCGGCTGATGCAACCGATAGACAGGAATACCATTGTCCAAATAATCCACCTCTACATGAGGTAGTATAATCTCTCCAATAGGTCGTATTGATGGGGGTATTCTTTGATTTGGCATATTTCCAGTAACATTAGATTTCCTACTTGATCCTTTAAGCCCTTTCTACTACCACCCTTTTATCTCATAAGTACAGTTATCCACACCCTGTGCAATAAAAGATTAGGAAAAACAAAGGGATAAAGTAAATTTGTATTTTCTATGTAGGTCTTCAAATTTGTACAAAATTATGAAATTCAGTGTATCATCTTCAGAACTGCTTAAGCAGATAAATTTGTCGGCAGTATCAATTGGCTCTAATCCTGTCTTACCTATACTTGAGGACTTTTT
>JABSSK010000373.1 GCA_013214265.1 Saprospiraceae bacterium
GGGATAATCCATGTATTCGGATAGCCTTTTAGAGCTGATAATGTGTGTTGTTTCACAAACACTGGAATGCGATACTTTGGGAGAATAAACCCAATTGCCACCCACTTGGTCATTTTGTTCGTAACATACCACATCAGTCACACCCGCCTGAATTAGGTTTTTCAGGGCAGTAATACCAGAGCATCCGGCACCGATCACACATACACGTTTCGAGGACATCGTATTCATTGTTCGTTTTTTAAATCATTATTTGGTTAGTCATGGTTATGTTTACATGCGAAAAACACCGAATCTCCCCGAAGAGGAAACGGGTGTATTTTGTATGACAGTAAGGCAAAAGCCCAAGTAGTTCCGCGTTTGGCGCGGATCAATTACACCATCGTCCCACAGTTGGCCAGTAGCATACCAAGCATTGGATTGTTTTTCCACTTCTTTGACCATAAATGCACTCATTTGTTTGGCTTGTTGCTCATCAAAAGGAAGACCTGCTTTTCTTGCAGCTTCTCGTTGAATAGATTCCATGACCCCAGTTAGTTGCTGTGACCCCATAACGGCGATTCGAGCATTAGGATACGAAAAAAGAAATCGGGGCTGAAAGGCCCGCCCCATCATGGCATAGTTTCCTGCGCCATAGGAAGCGCCACAAAGTATCGTGATGGCGGGCACTTCACTGTTGGAAACGGCATTAATTAACTTGGCACCATGTTTGATGATTCCACCTCGTTCGTAATCTTTACCAACCATGAAGCCTGTTATGTTTTGCAAAAATATGAGGGGTGTTTTATTCTGATTACACAGTTGAATAAAATGGGCGCCTTTGTTAGCTGCTTCGGCAAATAGAACACCATTATTGGCGATAATGCCGACCCGATATCCAAAAATGGTTGCATAGCCAGTAACCAGGGTAGGGCCGTATTCGGGTTTAAATTCTGAAAATTTTGATCCGTCAGTAATGCGAGCAATCAACTCTCGAATATCATAAGGTTGTTTGGGATCCACAGGTACTACTCCTGCCAGTTGGTCGGGGTCGTAGATGGGTGCAGGTGCATGCGTTTGTCCTGGTGGAGCCACAGAAGGCGGCTGGTTTTCCATGATTTCACGAGCCAATCGAATAGCTTCATATTCGTCACGGGCGAGGTAATCTGATACACCCGATTGGCGACTATGCATAGCCGCTCCACCCAGCGTTTCGTCGTCCACTTCTTCGTGGGTAGCCATTTTTACTAGCGGGGGCCCAGCCAGAAAAACTTTGGCTTTGTCTTGCACAAAAATGGCATAATCGGACATGCCGGGGACATAGGCACCCCCCGCTGTACTATTGCCAAATACGACAGAAATGGTAGGGATACCCCTCTTACGTCTGCGGGTAATATCCCGAAAAGTTGCACCCCCCTAATTAAAGATTCGTGCTTGTTCAGGTAAGTTAGCACCAGCTGATTCCACTAAATTAATTACCGGAAGCTGATTCTCCATCGCTATTTCCCCAAGGCGTAGACTTTTTTGGAGTGTCGCATAATCAACAGCCCCACCTTTATTGGTACCAACATTCGAGATCACCATACATAGACGACCACTAACCAGGCCAATTCCGCCGACAGTCGTTCCTCCTGGACCAAAACCTTTACCGCCAAGACCTGCTAGAGGGAGAAGTTCCAGAAATGGACTGTCCCTGTCCAAGCATAATTCTAGCCTCTCCCGAGCCAGAAGTTTACCTTGTTCCTTGGCTCGTTTGAGGTGTTTTTCTTTTCCCTGAAACCTACTGCTTTCTAAGTGCTCATTTAGGGTGTGACAAAGTTCCAGCATAGCCTGTCGGGCCTCCTGAAAAGTAGCTGAATGAGGGACTATATTTGATTTAAGTGGTTGCATTTTCGTTCTTGTAAAGTTTGGAAAGCTGATGCTGCCCTTTTTCCGTTAAGTGTGGAATGACCAAATCCCAGATGTGCTGCTGTATGTTCTGATCAGGTTCGTTAGTTGTTCCTCTTAATATCCCTTGTTCGAGCCAAAAATTAATGATCATCCAAGCGCTATGCGCTAGTCGTTGGTAAGCACCAGGTCGTGGTTCGGGTTGAAATGTACCTGCACCAACAGAAATGTCAATCACCGCTTTAACATAAGCAATGGACTGTTCGAAATAAGCGCGCTGTAGTTGGGCAATCGATGGGTAAGCACGAAAGATGTAGACACTGTCTAAATACAAAAAAGCATACCGCCGGGCAATCTGCAAAATAGGAATCAGTTGGCGGTTGATATTTTCGAAGGATGGAATCTCTTGTACACCTGACAAAATCTGATCTCGCTCGTTTTCCATCTGTTTGAATACCTCAGCTATAATGAAATCCTGATTCTTAAAATGATAGGCAAGATTACCACTGCTTATAGATATTCGTGCAGCAATATCACGCATAGTGACAGCCGAAACACCATGATTATTATACAAATCAATGGCTGCTTCAATTATTCTTTGTTTGGTGGGTGACATTGCAAAATTATGTTTACCCTGAAAAATAGAACAGATAATCTAATCAGGCAAATATTTTAGAACAAAAGTTCTAATTCTTGTAGTATGATGTCTAGATTATGACATTAATCAGAATTGGAATCTCTAGATAAGTCTAACATCAGTCGGTACAAACCAATGTTTTATCGATAGATTGAAGTTAAGGTGCAACTATTAGCCGTGCGTTGACGTCTTTTCAATAACCGACTAAAAAAGAAAACATAATTCCCCCTTGTTTAAATATCAAAACGGATAACGAACTATAAACAAAGCGGCCTAGTCATTCCGCGGATGAGGAGACTAGGCAGAAATCACCTGACTGTTTAATCACTGCACGTTAAACGTGCGTAAACCCGACTGTTTTATGAAGCGATTATCTTCATTTTTAGTGGCTGCCAGCTTAGTATTTTCCGTTACTGCGCTACAAGCTTTTAATTCTCCTATTCCCAAAACCAGTATTTTATTCAAGACGGAGTCCGTTAGTGCATCGACCTTGGATGTTCGATTAGCCAATTTGCAACAATCTAAGACCAGCTTGGTGTTGGTCGATATGGCTGGGCGTGAATATTTCAGAGAGGTTGTCACCAAACACAATGGCTTTGCGAAGACATTGAACTTAGAAGAGTTATCGGATGGGTTGTACAAACTCGTCGTTAAGAATAGTTCTGAAGAGCTAAGCTTAGTTGTGAAAAAAGACGGCCCTTCTATTTTGCTGTCTAAAGTACATCAATAAAGATTCAATTTTTTACGTATTTGTTTAGAACTAGGAAAATATTCGTAGAAAGCGGAGTGCCTGACGGGCACTCCGTTTTTTTGTTTGCTGTTGTAAGTGTTTTGTTTTTCAATTTTATTACGCAATCGGAGGGGAGGTAAGTTTGCGGGCATCTGGAAAAATGCGTTCTTGGTAGTATTCTTTTTTTGATAAAACAAATAACTATGACTATGCGAAACACCTTTCTGGTCGTTGTCTGTATTTGGGTGACGATGGTTTGTGCTTATGCTCAGCCAGTTTCTCTCAATTATTACCTTCCCGACATCACTTACGACGAAGCGATTCCTACACCACAGGAATTTTTGGGTTACCAAATTGGAGAATGGCATATTTCTCATGATCAGCAATTGGCATACATGCGGGAGTTGGCACGTTTATCACCTCGGATTACATTGACGGAGTACGCTAAGTCCCATGAACAGCGTAGGCTGGTTTATTTGACCATTACTTCTGAAAAAAACCACAATAACCTGGATGACATCAAGGCTCAGCATTTAGCATTAAACGATGCTAGTCAATCGTCAGGGATGGATGTATCTGAGATGCCATTGGTGTTATATCAGGGGTATAGTATTCATGGAAATGAGGCTAGCGGAGGTAATGCCGCGCCTTTAGTAGCTTATTATCTGGCGGCAGGTAAAGACAAAAAGGTCATGGATTTACTGGATAATGTGGTTATTCTTTTGGATCCGTGTTATAATCCGGATGGATTTACTCGATTTTCTACTTGGGCCAATATGCATAAGAATGTAAATCTGCCAGGTGACCCACAGGATCGGGAGTATAGCGAAGTATGGCCTGGTGGCCGGACCAATCACTATTGGTTCGACCTTAATCGGGATTGGTTACTACAACAGCATCCTGAATCTCAAGGTCGTATTCAGGTTTTTCATGAGTGGAAGCCAAATGTGCTTACGGATCATCACGAAATGGGAACGAACGCTACCTTTTTCTTTATGCCAGGTGAAAAGACACGGATTTACCCAATTACACCTCAGGTGAATCAGGATTTGACAGCCGCTATTGGTAACTATCATGCAGTGGCGCTAGATAAAATTGGGTCATTATATTATTCGGGAGAAGGTTACGATGACTTTTATGTAGGAAAAGGATCAACTTATCCTGATGTTAATGGCTGTATTGGTATCCTCTTTGAGCAGGCTAGTTCTCGTGGGCATCTGCAAGAGAGTGCTAATGGATTACTTAGTTTTCCTTTTACGATTCGAAATCAGGTTGCCACTTCTCTTTCTACTCAAGATGCTTGTATTGGACTCCGAGAAGAAATACTT
>JABSSK010000374.1 GCA_013214265.1 Saprospiraceae bacterium
CAGTGCCCTCAGATTGTTACATTTCACCCTGTAGGCCGTTTCCATTCGGAATCTTTGCTGAAGAGCAGCGAGTGCCTCTGGCCCTCCTGCTTTGCCTAGAGCAATGGCCAAAGTCATTCGGATACGTGGATCTTCTTCCTTGAAAATCAATTGTGCTAAATCTTGCCCCTGATCCCGAAGGTTAATACCAGCTGCCCGGTATAAGTTATTTGAGGCCATCAGGCGGACGTCCTGTGGGTAAACCTCATCTTTCACTAACGTGAGCATTCGGTTGGTACCATCAGGGTGCGTAATGCCACGCAAAGCAAATCGATAGATACTTCGCGCTTGTCCTAGAAGTAATAAAGTATCCGTAGGACGATAGGTACTTGTTGTGCTTATTTGCCTTAATTCTTTTAGGGTACCCGTTTTACCTACTGCTTCTAGAATGGCTGCGTTGGAAGAACCATAAAGCCCAGTTGTATCACTAGGTTCAAAGCCTTCAATTAGCGGTACCGTCGCCTCTTCGGCTCCAATCTGCCCCAGCGCATAGGCAGCAGCGCGACGAATAGAAATATAATCGTCGAAAAGTAACCCAGATAGTGGACCTACCGCATTGGGGTCTTTTACAGATGAAAATGCCATCGTCGCCAAGAAACGATAGTTTGGATTATCGTTCTGAAGCAGAACCAGTAAACTATCGGTAAGTTGCCGATCTTGTAAATCAAATATTTTTTGAACAGCAGGATCTTTTAGATCAATGTTGATAGTACCTGAAGCGTCATCCGTTATCGGCACTCAACTGGTTGCCAACAGAACTATAGCATTTAAAGTAAATAAATGAAACCATAGGCGTTTCATAGGCAGGGTTTCCAATGTTAAAAAGGTTGGTTGAAATCAAGTTTTATGCGTATACAAACCAATATTATTGGCGAATACTTGTTGTGTCTTCTATACCGAACTCATCACCAAACATGCCTTCACCAAAGGAACTTTCCTCAAACTCTGATTGGTTCATATCAATGTCTTCTTGTTGATACGCACCACAATCGAGTTCAATACCCAAATCTCCGGGTGGGCGGTAGAATCGTTGGCTGGGGTCGTAATCGAGATCGTCACGCTTTTCTAATTCTTGGATGAAGTTAACAAAGAATGGTCGTGCCATGCGGAATCCTTGCCCGTTGTACGGAGTTCGGAAGTGAATCCATCGGTCCTCTCCACCAACCCAGGTCCCAACAACCAAGTCAGGTGTAATTCCCATAAACCATCCGTCAACAAAGTCATTAGTTGTTCCAGTTTTACCACCGGCATCACTTTTCAGTACACCCATTTGCCCTGCATAGCGCAGCATATCGACCATAGCAAAATTAGCGTTTGGACGAAGTGCTTGGCGATCCTGCTGGACACTAGAGTAAATCTCAACACCATTTTTGTCCTCTACCCGTAAGATGTATCGAGGCTTGGTATAAATTCCGTTATTGGCAAAAGCCGTATACGCACCCGTCATTTCCATTACACTCAAATCAGTGGCTCCCAAAGCAATCGAAGGTACATTAGGTACACGCAATTGCCCATTTGGGTATCGACTTTCGATATCAATTCCCATATTAGAGACTACGTACCGAACTGGGTCCGAACTCTTCAATTGTTTCATTAAATAAACACTTACCGTATTTTTGGACTGCCGCAAACCTTCTTTTAAGGTAAGCAGTTCACCAGTGTATGTGCCATCAAAATTAGAGGGCGCCCAGTCTTCTTTCAAGTAGAAGTTGCCATCTCCGGGTCGAATAACCTGTTTTAAATCATATACAGGAAAACAGGGGGAAATACCTTGTTGGTCAATGGCCGTAGCATAAACAAATGGCTTGAAAGTAGAACCAACCTGGCGATTTGTTCTTACGTGGTCAAACTGGAAATACTTCTGATTTATACCACCGATCCATACTTTGGCATACCCGGTTTGTGGATCGACGGCCATAATACCAGTTTGCAAAAACATACGGTGGTTCTTAATGGAATCCAAAGGCGTTAGTGTCGTATCTTTTTCGAAGGCACTATTTTCGTACGTAAATACCTTCATACCTTCCACTGGAGTATCAAACTCTTTTTTTACGGCTTCCTGCAATTTGTCCCATTGGGTGCGTAGAGCCGGCATTTGATTACCACGTAATACTTTGCGATACCCCTGTGCCAGTTGGGTGCTGATGAGCCCTCTTTGTACCAAATCCGCAATCACACCTGGGTTTTGTGCTTCCCCGACAATACGCTCAATTTCACGATCATCCCTGTTAAAGGTAACTTTGGGATACCGATTTCTCAATTCAACCAGTAAGTCACCAAGATATTGTTGTCGAAGGTTTTGGTACCGGGACGTATTTCGTATTAATCGCTTTAATCCGTCTTGTCTAATACTAACAGGAATATCCTCTTCAGGATCCGCAACAAAGGTCCAAGGATCTTTACCTCTCCACTCTCGTTCAAATACTTTCTGGCGTTCAGCCATATGCCTGAGCATTACCTTTTCCGCAATGTCTTGCATCTTAGGATCGATGGATGTATAAATTTTTAATCCGTCTTTATATAAGTCGTAAGAGGAACCATCTGACTTAAGGTATTCTTCTCGGGAAAGAATCTCTTTGAGGTCCTTGGCTAGTTCCATGCGGAAGTAGGTAGCAATGCCATCAATATGGGAGTTAGACTGGAACGCTACCCCCAATGGCAGTTGCCGGATAGAATCATACTCCGTTTGTGTCAGGAGTTTATTACGCATCATTTGTTTGAGAACAACTTCCCTTCTTTTTTTGGCGTAGGTAAGGGTGCGAGTTCGTCGTGGGTTATATAATCCTGGGTTTTTAAGCATACCGACAAGCATAGCAGCTTGATGAATTTCCAAGGAATCCTGACTGGCATTGAAATAATTTTCCGCGGCTGCTTTTATGCCAAATGATTGGTACAGAAAATCAAACTTGTTGAGATAAAGGGCGATAATTTCTTCTTTGGTATATTTCCTTTCAAGTCGAACAGCAATGATCCATTCCCGGAACTTTTGAAAAGCACGAACAAACTTATTTCGAGCACTTTCACCGGTAAATAGCTGTTTGGCCAATTGTTGGGTGATTGTACTTGCACCCCCTGAACTTTCCTGACGTAACAGTATGGTTTTTACGATAACTCGAATTAAACCTTGAAAATCAATACCCGTATGCTGATAGTATCTTTCGTCCTCAGTTGCAATCAAGGCATTAATTAGGTTCTGATCTAATTCCTCAAAAGATACAGGTACCCGGTTTTGGGTGTAATACCGACCGATCACTTTCCCATTGGAACCATATACTTGAGTTGCTACATCCGTTCTAGGGTTTTCTAATTGCTTTACTGAGGGAAGGTCAGAAAAAGATAAAACAATGAACAACAGACATACCGCGATTATTCCTGTAAACAGAAGAATCCACAATGATTTTACCACTTGGCTATAACGCGGGTGGTCCTCATCACTCAACAATCGGTTAATCAATTGGCGCATATTCGATTAATTTCTTCTTTTCGAGTTTAAAGATATCAATTCTACTTGGTTTGCCCCATCTCAGGGACGTATAGTTAACCTCCGGCAACTTGTTCATTAAAGAAATGGATGCTTTCTGCGATGGATTCAGTGGAGCAAGATTGGTTGATCAGAACCTTCCCAAGGTCAGGTAGTAGGCTAAAGTTGATCTCGCCGCTAATGTTTTTCTTATCATTCTTCATGAGGCTGATCAAAGAAGGAAAAGCTCCGTCTGGTATGTTTACACACCTATAAATGGATTGTATAAAAGAAGTGATTTCCTGAAGCGTACTTTCGGAAAGGCCAACATAAACATGAGATAGATAGGCCTCACAAATCATTCCTACCGCAATTGCCTCCCCATGAAGTAAGGGCTTGGAAGACTCCAGCAGGTAGCTTTCAACAGCATGGCCAATGGTATGGCCAAAATTCAATGCTTTTCGTAGGCCGTGTTCAAAAGGATCTTCCTGGACGATCCTTTGCTTAATCTGTAAAGATGGCGTAACCAATGTAGTCCAATCGACAGCCCTGAGGTTTTGTACCTTTTTGATGGATAGCCACTGTTCTGCATCCGCAATTAAACTATGTTTAATGACTTCAGCGAATCCGCTACGCAGTTCTCTTTGGGACAGGGTTTTAAAAAATACAGGATCAGCAAAAACCCCTAGAGGGTTGGCAAAAAGACCAACACTATTTTTAACCTCTGCAAAGTCAATACCTAGTTTGCCACCAATCGAGGCATCCACTTGCGCTAAAAGGGTCGTTGGTACTTGAATAAAAGCAAATCCTCTTTTAAAGGTAGCTGCACAAAATCCGCCCATATCACCAATAACCCCTCCGCCCAGATTTAGAAGTACAGCATTTCGATCTGCTTTTTGGGTCATCAGCTGTTGCCATATGGCAGTACAACTTGTTAGGTTCTTATGGATTTCACCCGCTTTTATTTCGATAAGGATAGGAGCGAACGAAGCCAATTTTTGCGCTAAAATTGGCCAACAATACTCGCGTGTGTTTTCGTCCACCAATACAAA
>JABSSK010000375.1 GCA_013214265.1 Saprospiraceae bacterium
GACAAAAAAACTATGACAAAATGGTTCCAGTTTTTCTAGCTCAAGCTTTAAGGAAAACTGATTTCACTTATGCAAGTTCTGGTTATAATATGATGCAAAATGGTAAAGCATCTCTTATTTCAGATGAAACTGTTTTAAAGCATATACTATCTCTTTACGAAAATGACTTCCCAGATATTATAGGAAGACAAAATGACATAAAAAATAGTATTGAATTTATTCAAAGGAATTTTGTAAATAAACTATTTATAAAATCATAAATAAACTAAGTATAAAAATTAATAAATTCGATGAAGTTGCCACTGATATTTTTACACCCATAGATTATTATGCTTTAACTGAAAATACCGAATTTAAGAATATACTTATCCAAATAGAGAAGTTAGTAGAGATCAGACTAGCATATCTCAAAAAAGTAGAAGATAGCTTAAACGAAACAACCATACTTTTAAATTCCAAGTTGGAATTAGAGTAAATAGTTTACGTAAGTTATAAAATAACGAAAGTACAACATATGTTATGATGGGATGGGATTTTAGCGGGTAAGATAATTTTGATCATTAAAAATTCACCCCTATATATAAACTCAAACAATGCTGTGGTATAAATCTAAACGAAAGTTCGGAACAGAAGAAGTAGAATATTTATGGGCATCAGGAAATGGCGGTAATCATTTAGTCGTAGTCCCTAGAAAAAATATAGTAATCACAATGACTGCTGGGGCTTATGGTAATTGGTTTCCTCACAAAAGAGCTTATCACATTTTAAGAAAAGTATTTAAAGCTTTGGAAAAAACGGAAAACAACCGAGCAGAAGGCTCCGGACAGTAGTGACAGGCAGGCATCTCTCATACTACTCATCGTCACATTTCAACATGAATCTTGGAATATCTAGAAGCATACTTTGCAGCCTAAAGAGCTGGGATTTGTAGTAGTAAGAAAAAAACTACTGAAAAACGGAGATCTTTACACTGTAATTGGTAACTTATTAACATGATCCGACGTATTCAGGACATACGTTAAAGTAAAAAACGATAATTGAAAAGTATTTTAAGATCAATACAAACATTTTTTCCTTATCTACATGATGTAAGATTTAAGCTTAAATTTTATTTTATGAAAATGAGGAATATTCCTCATGAGAATGATTTTAATGCTATTAAGCTATTTAAACCAAACGCAAATCAATGTTATGTTGATATTGGTTCAAATAGAGGAGAGGCAATTTTATCAATGCTCATAATGATGCAGATAAAAACCAACGTTATTGGATTCGAACCCAATCCAATAGTCTTCAAAAAACTTAAAAAATATTTTCATAAAAATGGAAATATTGTAGTTCATAATGTTGGCTTAGCTAATGAAAATGGAGAGCTTACGTTACACATTCCTTTTTATCGAAAATGGATGTTTGATGGGTTAGCATCCTATAGACTTGAAGAAGCCAAAGACTGGTTAAAAGGTAGATTGTGGTTGTATAATGACAAAAAATTAACCATAAAGAAGCTAAAATGCCAAGTAAAAAAACTCGATGACTTTCAACTTAACCCTTACTTTATCAAAATTGATGTACAAGGTTATGAGTACGAAGTACTGAAAGGTGGAGTCGGAACAATTAAAACGCACCTCCCCATTATTTTAATTGAGTCCATTAAAAAGGAACATATAAATCTTCTTGAGCAATTTGGGTATGAGTTTTTTAGCTTTAACGAAGGAAGCTTTTTTAAAGGAAAAGGGAAATTGAATACTTTTTGCATCGTCAGAGCGAAACATAATGAGTTACATCCATTCCTGAAATGAAAAGTCACCCACAAAACCTGCGATTCATTAAAATGTAGTACAGCCAAAATTGTTAGTGGGCAGTAAATATTGATCCCGTCCGAGCAGCTCAACTATAGCTCAAACCGAGTAGAATATGCCCCCAACGGCCCAAAATATTCTTACCCCATTCCATCAAACCAAGGCGGTACGGAGCAGAAGGGGAACTCGTCATAAACTATACCCAAAAAAGGATAATCACTTCAGATTATTTTAGCCAACCCACTTTCAATCTTCAGCGCATTTTCGCCTACAAAAATTCCTGTCATTAATTCGTTCTGGTAATTCGTCTAGTCCGCATAAACGCACTTACCATACCAGTAAAATAAAAGCACAATACAATTCAACAATATGTAGCCGAACCTTCACGTATCCATAATTAGCGATCGAGGACCACATGTGAGATGATTGATAAAATGGTATCTTGATAAAAATAACGTTTGCAAGGCCATGGTAACTGCCCGGAGCCTTGACATGTATTTAAGAACAGTACCAACATAAATTAGGATCAGGAAAGAATAAACAATTGACAAAGGCACTGTGGTAATATGAAATAAAGGATAGTGCGTAATTCGTAATGATTATTTTGATTTCCATCGCAACTACAGCAAATTTTAATAGATGAATACTATTTTAGAAAATGAATTTGGCGTAAAAATCCTTGATAGTAAAATGCTTGATGGATATGATAACAAGAACTATCATATCACTACTGTAGAAGGTGATTTCATTTACAAGACCTACAAATTTTCAGAATCCCTAAAAGATACCGTTGAAGCGGAGAATGAAGTTCTGCTCTTCTTACAAGAAGAATTTGACGGTTGTGTTCCCGAGCCTGTTCCCTTTAAAGACGGTTCCTATTTAAAAATGGTAGACTCCAATAATGGAAAAGAAATTACCCGCATACTTTCATTTATGCACGGTGAATTCCTCGGGGCAGTAGAGCATACACCTTCTTTATTTCAATCTTTGGGAACGTTCTTAGCCAAGGTTGATATCGAATTAAAGGGCTTAAAAAACTACACCATTCAAGCCAGAAAATGGAAATGGGATATTCAATACTTGGATCTAAATAAAAAATACGTTAGCGATATTTCGAATCCAAAAGATAGAAATGTAGTTAACTATTTTTTTAATCAATTTGAAGAAATTGTAAAACCTTTGATTCCAGAACTTAGGAAGCAGATCATTCATAATGATGCCAATGAATGGAACATCCTGGTTCAAGATGGTAAAATTTCAGGAATAATTGATTTTGGGGATGTAGTCTATACACAGTTAATTAACGAATTAGCAATTGCTATAACCTATGGGTGTTATGACAAAGAAAATCCAATAGCGTGGGCTGTTATACTCATTACAGCTTATCATCAAGTACTTCCGTTAGAAGAGCAGGAACTAAAGATCCTGTATTACCTGATAGCTGCACGGCTGTGTATTAGCGTTTGCAATTCAGCACACGCACGTCAAACAGACCCCCATAATACATATGCATCTGTCAGCGAAAAGTCGGCCTGGAAAATGCTGTATCGCTGGCTTGCTATTAATCCAATTCAGGCTGAAAATGAGTTTAGGAAGGCTGCAGGTTTTTCTAAACTGGAACAAATCCCTATTGGCAAGATTCTAGAAAGAAGACTTCAACATATCAGCCCTATATTATCATGGAGCTACAAAGAGCCAATTCATATGGTTCGTTCAGCATTTCAATATATGTATGATGCGCACGGGAATACATTTTTAGATGCCTATAATAACATTCCACACGTAGGACATTCACACCCAAAAGTAGTAGAGGCGGGTAAAAAACAAATGGCTATACTGAATACCAATACCAGGTATCTTTATGATGAACTAGCAATTTATGCAGAAAAACTATTGCGTCATTTTCCTTCAAAATTGAACAAAGTATTTTTTGTCAATTCGGGAAGTGCAGCTAGTGATCTAGCTATTAGAATGGCAAATCATCACACAGGTTCAAAACATATGATGGTAGTGGAACTTGGTTATCATGGCAACACACAGTCATCCATAGAAATTAGTGATTATAAATTCAATCAACCTAAAGGTGATGGTCAAAAAAAGCACATTATCAGAACGGCTATTCCTGATACGTATAAAGGAGCTTATCAAAAAGACCATCCGAGTGCAGGAAAGCTTTACGGACTGGATGCTATAGCCCAAATTAAAGCGTGCCGCGTCCCTATTTCTGCATTCATTAGTGAGCCTATTCTCGGTTGTGCTGGTCAGGTGCCACTACCAAATGGTTATCTAAACGAAGTATACCCAGCAATAAGAGCACAAGGGGGCGTTTGTATCAGCGATGAAGTACAAACAGGCTTCGGGCGACTCGGACAATACTTTTGGGGATTTGAAGCTTATGGTGTAATACCCGATATGGTAGTACTCGGGAAGCCGATCGCAAATGGTCATCCCATGGGCGCTGTGGTTTGTACGGAAGAAATTGCTGCTTCGTTTGAGAAAGGTGTAGAATTTTTTAGTTCGTTCGGAGGTAATCCTGTCTCTTGTGCCATAGCTAACGCCGTCTTAGATGTCATTACAGAAGAGAAATTACAAGAAAATGCTAAAGTAGTGGGTGAACATTATATAGCCCTTTTAAGAAAGCTAATGCTCGAATATCCTTGCATTGGAGACGTTAGAGGTAGCGGTTTATTTATAGGCTGTGAAATTGTAACCG
>JABSSK010000376.1 GCA_013214265.1 Saprospiraceae bacterium
AGGTGGTGTTGACAGAAAAGCAAAGTACATCATTACAAGCCAATACCCAACCTGTTTCCAATGCACTTAAATTGGCAAAACAACATTTCCAAAAAGAGCTTCCCAATTGGGAATTGGTGGAGCGATTGGATACTACGCTTAAAGAAAAACAACAACAACACAGAGCCCTACAAAGCGAGCAAGAGCAGGCAAAAGAAAAACAGCTGGAACATACCATATCCATGAAAAAAGTATCAGCGCATTTGGAAAAAAGTATTGCCCTGCAACAGGAAGTAATCCAGTGGATGGTGCCATACCCCGCAATGGATCGGTTAGACATTGTCCTGTCAAAAGTACAATCGCGTTATGAAGAATATCAAGATGCTCAGGCCAAGAATACCAAACACCAGAAAGGGCTAGAAGACCTAAAACGCACATATGGGAAAAAAGAAAAAACGTACCAGGAAATACGCAGTCAGCAGAATAAGATAGAAAGGGATAAAGCGCATTTGAAGCATAAAATAGGTGCTGAAAACCAGGACGACTTTATTCCGAATCAACAAAAGCAGATTCGGAAAATAGATGCAGAAATCAAACAATTGAACCAAATTCGGGAGCATCTAAATAAAGGGTTCGACCACAGCTCACAATACCAGAAAATCACCAAGGTGCTGAATACCTTGGGTGATCACATCGCATCACTCGAAAATGAGGCAAAGCAATACGAACAACAGATCAAAACATATGTAGAGGCACAAAAAGAAGCCGAAATACATCTGGCAAATCGCGAAAAAATGCATGCCCAACAACAACATGTATTAGCTATTCAGGAGGCTCGAAAACATTTAAAAGATGGGGATCCATGTCCAGTATGTGGCGCAACAGAACATCTCATACAACCAGATGACTGGCATCCCATAACCGATTTATCTGCTAAAGATCTTGAACGAGCTAAAGCAGAACTGATTACTATTCAGCAAAGTGTTAACCAAACCCGCAGTCAGCAGGTCATTCATCGGGCTAAACTAGAGAAAGCCAAGGAGGAAAAAGGGAACCATCAGCTCCGGCAAGAAGAGCTGAAGGAACAAATCGAATCCTTTAAGGCAGAGTTGTCAATAGATGGTTTTGATTATAAACCGGACGTAATCCAAAAAAAACGCAACGAGATTATTGATCGTTTAAATGAAAAAGATAAAGAAAGAAACAGAATAGCAACGCTTTTGGACGAATGGCAAGTTCTGGACAATAAAGAGAAAGAAATTAGAGAAATGGTACATTCCAGTAAACGTGCTTCTGAGTTATTGAATATCCGGATTGAACAAGGCAATCGCTATTTGTCAGAAGAAAAAGGAAAAATAGAAAAGATAGAAGCTGACTTGGTGTCGCTGTATAATACCTTTGGATTTATTTGGGAGCCAGCGCGTGCGGATCAGTTGATTAGAGCATTATCAGACTTGACCCTAACGAGTAAGAAGAAGTTAGAACAAAAAGGGCAGGCCGAAAAGGATATCCTTGCTGCTCAAGAACAGAAAAAGGCGTTAACCAAATTGATTACCCAAGCCGATCAAGAGGTACAGGATAGGGAAAGAAAAATGAAGGGGTTACAAGAAGTAATCGAAGAACTAACCACCCGACGAAATGGTATATTACCCATGGCACAACTGCCAGGGGCAGAGCGGGAAAAGGCTCAGCAAGAGATTCATTCTCTGGAAAAGAAGCTAGAAGAACTGCAGCAGCAATTGCATCAAGCTAGCCTGAGTTTGGAAAGGCTAAGAAGTCAGGTAGAACAACAGCAAAAACAATTTGCGGAACTGGATGAAAAGCGGAAGTCCTTTGAGGAGGCATTGGATGCTGTAGCACATGCGCAAGGATACCATCGCAAAGAAGAGATGGCAGTGGATTTCATAAATGGAAATGAAATTACGCAGCTAAGAGCTGGTTTTCAGGCTGTAGATGACGCCATTGGTCAGATGGAAAGGTTAGTACAAGAGGCGAATCAAGAGGTTGCCATTCAACAAAAGAAGCTCCTTAATCAGCCGGAGATGAACGTTGTGATCGTAAAATTGGCAGAGGCAAAGCAGGCTTATGCAGACGCACAACAATTAAAAGGGCGTTTGGAAGAACGCCGGAGCAAAGATGACGAGCGCCGCAAGAACAGTAACACACTGCATAAAGCTTGGGTGAATCAAGATAAAGAATGCCGACGGTGGGATAAATTAAATGAGCTGATTGGTTCAGCAGATGGTAAGAAATTTAGAACATTCGCCCAAGGATTAACTCTGGATAAACTTGTGGGGTTAGCCAATTACCACTTGCAACAATTGAATGGTCGATATCGGATACAAAAAACCCCATTTGAGAATATGGAACTGGAAGTGATTGATCAGTTTCAGGCCGATAACCAACGTTCTATGCGTACGCTATCGGGGGGCGAACGCTTTTTGGTAAGTCTAGCATTGGCTCTGGGGCTATCGGATTTGGCTGGTCGGCAAGTTCAGATCTCTTCCTTGTTCATTGATGAAGGGTTTGGAACTCTAGATGATACTAGTCTGGATTTAGCCATTACTACTTTAGAGAATTTACAATCGGCAGGTAAAACCATAGGGGTAATCAGTCATGTACAAGCGCTAAAAGACAGAATTGGGATACAATTACAGGTGAAAAAGAATACCGATGGATTTAGTACTGTGAATCTCATCCATTAATGAGCGGTTTCGGTCTGGTATTCTCCTAGGAAAATCGATTAGTAGCAACTGGTTTACTGCTTTTTATGTTATTTTGTGGAAAGCCGTTTTGGTATAGGTCCATGGATTTGGACCAACTGTAGTAAATGAAAAACATATATGCAAAAAAGCCTGAAGTCAATTTTTGGTGAAAATCACGGTCTGGATGAAAAGAGCGTTAACTTTTTGGTTAAAGCACTGGAAAAGAATAACCTTCCTGGTTTTGATTATATCGAATACAAGCAAGCATTACAAGCATTGCTAGAGATGGATCTTACCGAAGAAACAGCTTATAAATCAGCTTACGCTACGGCAAAAACAGTAGGTCTGACCCGTGAAAAATTACTAAAAACGGCCGACCACTATAAAAAGGTACTAGCCAACGAGAAGGTACAATTTGATGCGGCTTTGCAAAAGCAAATCAAACAACGCATTGAGGGAAAAATTCAAGAAGTAGAAATTCTTAGAGTCCAGATTCGCGAGTACCAGAAGAAAATCGAACTACTAGAATCTAAGATTATGAAAAGCCAAAATACCATCGACAAGCAGGATGATTTAATTCAGTCGGCTCAGGAAAAAATTGAAACCACCAAAGATGGCTTTGAGCGCACCCTGCAAAGTATAACCAATGAGATCGACCGGGATATATCAAACATAGATTCGTTTATCCTGGATTAATCAACTATTGAAACAACCTGCTGAAAAATAAACCTTATTTATGACTGATTCTGTTCAATTTCCGATTACAGAGAAGAAAAAATCCTTTTGGCGGCGCCCTGAAGGTGTTACGGGAGCTTTATTTCTCATGGCTCTTCTCGCTGGCGCTGGATTCTTGATTGTTACCTTTTTACCTACCCTGATTGCACTAGCTCAAAACGTGCTCTATCTGGCCGGAATGATTCTGGTTCTGGGTGTTATTTTATATATGGTTCTTGATCCGAAAATGCGAAACTTAGTTTGGTATATGTACAAGAGTGTTATGCGTAAAGTTACAGGCTGGTTTGTAACTATTGATCCGATTGGTATCTTGAAAAACTATGTAGAAGACTTATCTGATAATCTGCAAAAGATGCGTAAGCAGATAGGTGTTATTAGAGGGCAGATGCGCAAGTTACAGACCCTCATGGAAGATAACAATAAAGAAATTCAGAAGAATATGAAAATGGCTGCTGCTGCTAAGGAAGCTGGAAAAGAGAAACAGATGCTACTCTCTTCCCGCAAAGCAGCGCGCATGAAGGAAACGAATGCCAAGTACCAACAGTTACTCAATAAAATGGAGGTGCTGTACCGCATCTTGAGCAAAATGCACACCAACTCCGAAATTCTGCTGGAAGATACCAAGGACCAAGTGAAATTGAAAGAGCAGGAGCGCAAAGCTATTCGAACGTCACATTCTGCCATGAAGTCAGCTATGAGTGTGATCAGTGGTGATCCGGACAAGCGAGCAATGTTTGATATGGCTATGGAAGCGGTAGCGGATGATGTGGCTGACAAGGTCGGTGAAATGGAGCGCTTTATGGAAATGTCAGCTAACTTTATGGACTCTATCGATCTGCAAAATGGTATTTTTGAAGAGGAAGGCCTAAAGATGCTGGAACAATGGCAAAAAGATAGCACGCTGATGTTATTAGATAGTGGTATGGAATCCACCTCGGATACTCTCGACTTAAATAAAGATTTTGCGCGTCCCGAAAAGCAAACCCGCTCAAATAAAAAGAGCGGCAACGAGTACGATAATCTGTTTGGATAAAGTCAGGCAGAATGGTAAAAGTAAAAGCCCCAGGTCCCTTTATGGTGCCCCGGG
>JABSSK010000377.1 GCA_013214265.1 Saprospiraceae bacterium
CAGAGCACTACAATTCGCCTGATGATTATGTTCCCACCGAAACAGCCATAGCGCCTAATGGTGACATCTATGTAGCAGATGGCTACGGAAAGCAACATAACATTAGGAATAACGCTCAGGGTGACCTTTTACAGGTTTTTGGTGGGCGAGGTAAAGGACCAGGAGAATTCCTTAATGCGCACGGAATATGCTTTGACAACAGATCAGGTAATGAAGGTTTGTTGATTACGGCCCGACAAATGAATGCCCTAAACCGCTTCACACTTGATGGGGATATTGTAGAGACTATTTCATTACCCGGTGCTTTCATTTGCCGTCCTGTTGTTCACGGGGAGCAGGTGTATCTAGCAACTATTTGGTCGGGGGAAGGTGCTGCAGGTTCAGGCTTTATTTCTGTTTTAAATCGATACAATAAACTAGTATCGGCACCAGGAGGATCGACGCCCAGATATCAGGGCGAACATCTTGTCCCGATGTATCAGGCGATAAATGTATTTGCGCATCCCCATGATGTATGTATTGACGCGGATGGAAATTTGTATGTAGCCCAATGGAACGCAGGCCGAACTTATCCTATCAAACTTACGCGGGTATGAGCAGATATATATGGACATGTTGCTTTTTACTTTGGGTTAATTTCAGTTTAGGCCAGACTAAGCCGCTGTACGCAATCAGTCCTCCAAATATGACTGTTGACTCTATCTTTTTTTATGATTCGGCTACCGTTGATATGGAAATGGCGTTAGATGGATCGCGTATTCGATATGCTTTGGATGGTTCGGAAGTTACAAAAACCCACAAGTTATATTCAGCACCTTTAGTCATCAGGGAAACAACGATGATTCGGGCTCGCTGTTTTCATGATCTGTTAAAACCGAGTACAGAAACGGAAGTTTATTTACACAAACTCCCTAAGGAAAATTTGGTGCGAGCAGCAGCGCTTACGCCAAAACCTGCTCTGGCTTATGCGGGTATTGGAAAGGGTGCTTTAAGCGATCATATGAAAGGGGCTATTGCGTTTCGGAGCACTCCGGACCAATGGCTCGGATGGGAAGGTGATTCGGTGACTATCAGCTTGGATATATTGGATAATGTTCACCAGGGCAGGCTTGTATGTAGTTTTTTGGAGGATATGGGGTCTTGGATATTAGGGCCAGCCAAAATGACGTTAAGGCACAATGATCAGGTAATAGCCGCATGGCAACGACCAGGGGAGGTAAATGGTGAAAAAGCCCAGTTTTTATTTCCTGCGATTATGCTTACAGAAGATTTGATTGGAGGTCGTTATGAGTTGATACTTTATGCGACCAAACTTCCCGCTGATCATCCGGGTTCTGGTCGTCCGGCCTGGCTATTTATTGATGAAATTTTTCTTTTAAAAGCGAAGTAATTATGATATGGCTAGCGCTTAATCCGGTTCGTTTACATCCTTTAGTGGTGCATCTTCCTATTGGTATTATACTGTTTGTTGCTGTAATGGAGGTTCTGCAACGGTGGGGAAAGCACCGTCAATATGATTCTGCAATACGATTAGGGTTATGGGTTGGTGTGCTTTCTTCAGGTATTGCAGCTCTGAGTGGTTGGGGTTTGGCATCTGAAGGTGGTTATGAGAACAGTTTACTAGATCAGCATCGTTGGTTTGGTATCGGTGTATTTGGATTGTCGCTGGTGGCGCTGTTGGCACATTCAAAACTGTTGACGTTTTTTCATCGTCTTTATGCAATTAGTATAGCCCTTTTGTTTTTGGTTATGATATGGACAGGACACTTAGGGGGGAGTCTTACACACGGAAAGGATTATCTTTTTTCCAAGCCTAAGCCAAAACAAATCGTTGAAGACATCAACGATGCCCAGATTTATCCGGTCGTAATACAATCGATTTTGAATGATAAATGTGTGCATTGCCACAAAGAAACAAAGACAAAAGGTGGGTTACTTATGGTTGATCAAGCGAGCTTACTGAAAGGAGGAGATTCAGGTTCCATCATTAATCCAGATTCTGCCGAATTGAGTATGCTATGGAAGCGAATCCATTTGCCTATGGGCGATGAGGAGCATATGCCTCCGGCAGGAAAAATACAACTTACACGAGGAGATATGGCCCTGCTCACTTGGTGGATGGAAAATGGCTCTTGTATGGATTGTAAAGTGTCGGATTTGCCGGACCAAGCCGCTATGGCACCTTGGTTAGCTTCCTATTCAGGGGAGGAATTTGGGAAGGATTTACCCATTCCATCAGATAAGAAGATCAACCGGTTAACGCAACGTGGTATAGGTGTAATGAGATTAGGCGAGGATAGTCCTTGGCTTGCTGTTGATCTTTCAAGGAAAGAACCATTATCAAAATCGGATATGAAGGCCGTTACCGCCTTAGGACCTCATGTGATTGAGTTTCATGCTGGATTTAGTGGTTTTAGGGACGAGTTAGCAAATCAGTTAGGTAGCCTAAAGAACCTAAAGGTTTTATCCTTACAAGGTACTTCGGTTTCGGATGTTACGGTAAACCAATTTCAGAAATTGGAAAGGTTAGAAAAAGTCAATTTATATGGCACACAAGTCACTAACAAATCGTTGATTGCTTTATCGGGAATATCATCTTTAAGGCAATTATTTGCTTGGTCTACGGCGATTACACCAGCAGAATTGGAGGCATGGCAAGACAACTTGGATCATCCCATTACGGTTCAGACCGGGATAAATAATGAATTTTTTGGAAAATCAACTTTAAATCCTCCTGTTTTTGATGCGCGTTCTATCTTTTTTCAAGACAGCTTATTAGTTGAGTTGAAAAGTACTATGGAAGGGTTAACGGCTTATTATACATTGGATGGTAGTGAACCGGATACCACCTCCCTGATTTTTCCGGATTCCTTGGTTTTATACGAGTCGGCCGAGCTAAAAGTATTCCAGACTAAGCCTGGATGGAACCCTAGTGAAGTGGTGCGTGAGGAATATGTAAAAGCAGAAGTGCCGATCGCTCAAGTTGACCTACATATAAAACCAAGTATAAAATATTCAGCTAGTGGTGGTAGAACGTTGCGTGATTTAGAAAAAGGGTCAACAGCTTTTCAAGATGGTAATTGGTTAGGTTATGAAGGTTCACATATGAAGGTCAGTCTTGACTTAGGGGTAGAGCGAACGGTTTCGAGCTTGTCCGTTAGTGCTTTGTCTGCTCCTGGGAATTGGATTTTTTTTCCAAAAGGGATCACAATAAAACAGGGTTTGAGTCGAGAGGCGTTAGCTTCACTCAAGGAGGAAATGTGGGCCAGTGTTGATCAGGAGATTACCAACTCGGAATAACGGTTCTTTACATTACATTTTGATCCTATACAAACGCGTTATTTAGAGGTAGAAGTTCTAAGCCCGCTTAAAAACCCGGATTGGCACCCTGCACCTGGTGGCAATAGTTGGATCTTTGTAGATGAGATTCTGGTAAATTGAGCGTGTAAGTTCAGGTCACGAGAATCTATTTATTTGGGCACACTTGATTTTTTTCAAAGGGTAGGTAAAGGCGCATTCAGGTCTCTATTTTTAATCCAATCAATTTAGAGGTACAAGTTGATACGATCAACTTGTGTTGGTGGGTTGGTTTTGTATTTATTTTCACCTAAGGTATAGTTATGATTTTAGCATCAGTTAGATGTTGTGGTTTGAGGTCTTGGGAAGAAATAAATCACATTTATTCTGGGAACAGGAGGAAAGTCGAATGTTGCGAGTATACTATCAGATGTGGAGGAGGATGTATTATGTGCTTTAAGAAATTCCCGTAGTAATCAATCATTTTGAGAATTCTTGATTATAGCTTACTTGGTCTTTTTCTAGGCTATTAGTCATCACCTACGAATCTTAAATACGGGCTTATCTCATTAGGTTTTACGGTTTTGAAGGAGGTTCATTAAGCGTTTAGGTGCTAGTGTTTGAGCATTGGGGGTAGCATTAGTTTTTGGTTAAAGACGATAGTCAATGGTTTTTAGCACTAAAAAAACCGCCCGCACCTAGGGTACGAGCGGCTTTGTTACATCTCACTAGTTATTGTATGAAAATTAACGTTAAAGTTTAGTTGGCATCCCACCAAACAGGAACGCTTAGGTGGCTACCGAAGTCGGTACCCAAACCTTGACGATCCAGAGCAGTACGCATATTCGGGTTAGTTCCCAGTTCGCCTTGAGGTAAAGCCAAGCGAACAGGAATGGTACCATTCGTTACGTTACCTGGATAGTTGACAGGTGTAAGCTCAGGATATCCTGTACGGCGCCAGTTAGAAAAGGCCTCGTATTCGTTGAATAAGGTTGCGGCCCAGTACTGCTCACCAATAGCTTTCATGCTATTATCAAATGGATTATTAGCAATATAAGCATCGATATCGCTGCTGGCTATTGTTGAACCGTAATGTGCCCAGCTTTCCATAGCTGCACGTACACCAGCTTCGTAGTGTCCGGCGGCATCACTGGCACCCCAGCTACGTAAGGCAGCTTCAGCTTGCAGTAATTCTACTTCGG
>JABSSK010000378.1 GCA_013214265.1 Saprospiraceae bacterium
ATTTTTGTAAGGGAACCAGATATCAACACAACAAAAAACAATATGGAAGACAGCAAATGCCCTTTCTTAAATGGACAGTTCAAACACGCAGCCGGAGCAGGTCCTGCTAACCACGACTGGTGGCCGAATGCCTTAAAATTAAATATTCTTCGCCAGCACTCTACACTCTCCGATCCCATGGGTGATGATTTTGACTATGCTGAAGAATTTAAGTCACTTGATCTGGAAGCTCTGAAAAAAGACTTACACGATTTAATGACCGACTCCAAAGACTGGTGGCCAGCCGATTTTGGTCACTACGGACCTTTCTTTATCCGAATGGCTTGGCACAGTGCAGGTACCTATCGTATTGCAGATGGTCGCGGTGGTGCTGGAACAGGGACTATGCGTTTCGCCCCATTAAATAGCTGGCCTGACAATACCAACCTTGACAAAGCCCGACTATTGCTATGGCCAATCAAACAGAAGTACGGACGGAAAATCTCATGGGCTGACTTAATGATTCTTACCGGCAATATTGCTCTGGAATCTATGGGACTAAAAACATTTGGTTTCGCCGGTGGTCGTGCTGATGTCTGGGAACCCGAACAAGATATTTACTGGGGCCCCGAAGGAGAGTGGCTAGCCGATAAACGCTACGAAGCAGGTCGACAACTTGAAAGCCCCCTAGCAGCTGTTCAAATGGGTCTCATCTATGTAAATCCTGAAGGACCTAACGGAAACCCTGACCCAGTCGCATCCGCTCATGATATTCGTGAGACATTCGGTCGTATGGCAATGAATGACTATGAAACGGTTGCCTTAATTGCAGGTGGTCATACTTTCGGTAAGACCCACGGGGCTGCTGACCAAGACCAGTATGTTGGCGTAGAACCCGCCGGAGCAAGTATTGAGGAGATGGGCACAGGTTGGAAGAATACATTTGAAAGTGGTCGTGGTGAGCACACTATTACCAGCGGATTGGAAGGTGCATGGACAGATACGCCAACCCAGTGGAGTAATAAATACTTTGAGAACTTATTTAAATACGATTGGGAACTAACCAAGAGCCCAGCTGGGGCATACCAATGGAAGCCAAAGGGCGACGGTGGTGCTGGTACCATTCCTGATGCCCACAATACCGAGAAAAAGCATGCTCCATTTATGCTCACCTCTGATCTGGCATTACGTATGGACCCTGCTTACGAGAAAATTTCTCGCCATTTCTACGAAAATCCTGATGAACTTGCTGATGCTTTCGCGCGTGCCTGGTTCAAATTAACCCACCGGGACATGGGACCTATCGCTCGTTATTTAGGTCCTGATGTACCCCAAGAAGAATTGTTGTGGCAAGATCCTATACCCGTTGTTGATTTCGATTTAATCGATGCCAATGATGTGGCCGAGTTAAAACGACAAATTCTGGCCGCTGGTCATTCTGTTTCTGAGCTCGTTTCTGCAGCCTGGGCATCTGCCTCCACATTCCGTGGCTCGGACAAACGAGGTGGTGCCAATGGGGGGCGTGTCCGATTAGCACCTCAGAATACCTGGGAAATAAATAGTCCCGACCAATTAAGTCGAGTAATCTCAACAATGGAAGGCATCCAAAAAGAGTTCAACGCCAAACAATCCGGTAACAAGCAGGTTTCTTTTGCTGACTTAATCGTATTAGGAGGTTGTGCAGCCATCGAACAAGCTGCAGCCGATGCTGGACAAAATGTCTCTGTTCCCTTTACACCTGGTCGCGCGGATGCTACACCAGAACAAACTGACGTTGAAAATATGTCAATCCTCGAACCACAAGCAGATGGGTTCCGTAACTACATGAAAACGACTTACTCGATTTCAGCGGAAGAGTTGCTGGTTGACAAAGCACAACTAATGACTCTGACTGCTCCCGAAATGGCAGTACTCGTGGGCGGTATGCGTGTATTGGATACTAATTTTGACGGTACCAAACATGGTAAATTCACAGATCGCCCAGGCCAATTGACAAACGATTATTTCGTAAATCTTCTGGATATGGGTACCACCTGGAGTGCAACTTCCGAGGGACAAGACACTTTTGAAGGACGTGATCGTAAAACAGGCCAAGTGAAATGGACAGGTACACGTGTTGACCTGATCTTCGGATCTAATACTGAATTGCGGGCTATTTCCGAAGTTTATGGTTGCCAAGATGGCCATCGTAAGTTTTTGAACGACTTCGTTGCTGCCTGGAATAAGGTGATGAATCTTGACCGATTTGATCTGGCCTAACCTTTATTTATTACTATAAATAAAGTTGTAGATCCTGGATATTCAATTTACAGTGGGATACTGAAAAATATCCCCACTAAAGTGTAATATGAAAAAAGAAGCACCCCCGTTTGGAGGTGCTTCTTTTACTTTTCCCATATCCTTATCATCGCTTCGGCAAAAGCCTTCCCTAATTTTATATAACCGTCGGTATCATAATGGGCCGGATCTGAATACGTTAGATTATCAGTTTCACTTACCAATGCAGCCCGTTCATCATGCTTTACGAAATCAGCTTGTGCCTGCCGAACGCGTGCCCCATAAGGCCAAACGGTACCACCATCCGCCAGCCCCGAATCAGAAATACGGCCTATAATTACGGGCAAATCATCCTGTAAAAACGCAGCTCGAAGTAGGTCCATGAGGCGCTTTAAATGATCATAATACCGTTCCGCAACAATCGAATCAAAAGCAGCATCACTTTCACCTTGCATCCAAAGTATACCAGCCGGCTTGAGTATATCAGGCCGACCATCACTATTGATATCACGCTGGGAAAATGCACTCCGAAGAGTAGTCAGGAAATGATCGTACTGATTAAGTCCATTTTTTCCTTGAAAGTCAGGTTCCCAACATCCATAGTCACGAGCAGCAGTACTATCGATAGAACTACCTCCCCTTGCGTATTTAATCAGAGCAACTTTTTGCCCCGGGAAGTAATTCTGCCACGTTTTTGCAAAGGTCAGCTCTAAGCCGAAAAATGAAGATAATGTATTGCTTGTACCATCAGAAGTGAACCCACCGCCGTGCCCAGGTGTAAGTGGCGCCCACAACCCTAAGCCACCCGCTGGATTCTCGTCACCAACCGGATTGCCCTGAAAAATATATGTATTTACGTATTCACCCCGAAGGTCCGTTGGTAATTCATCATTCAAGCCAAATCCACTCATATTGGACTGGCCACCCAGATAGAAAAGCAAAAAAGTATCCTGCACCATATGCTGTCCAAAAACAGAAAACGGAAGCAAACCCAGTAGAGCAAAAATAAAAAAGCGCATAATAATTAGTTTAGCCTATATATAAAATCAATTATGAGCATCCCCATTTCACTGGGTTGGTAATATACTTAACTGCTCGCGATTCGTTACCGTTCGAAGCTCAACTTTCAACTGAGGGGAAGCTCCCGCTGGAGTAAAAGATGCATCCACTGTTAGGCTATGCTTTCCTTGATCTAGCGTGTAGGACAATTCCGGCACTAGTACCGTTTGTATAAGCTGCCAGCTTTCGCTAAAAACCGAAACAACTCCTGAACCCCTATGCTGGATGTGCTGCCCTTCTTTGAGTATTATCGGTATGGAAATACTTTTATATTGATCGACCTCAAGCATAATTTCACTTACATCGGCTTGATCAGCAGTCATTTGAAATACTAAGGGTTGGGACTCGTATGTAATATCCCATTCTAAAGAAGAAAACGTAGGCTGTCCGGGTTGAAGTTCTTTTTTCTCGTGTTGAAATTTATGACTGCTTATTTCGGTAAGACTCCAATTCCCCTCAGATAGTCGAGTAAGCTCAAATTCCAATTCCGTATTCCTGAGTCTTTCTTTCTGATCATCGGAAAAGATGCCCCCCAAACGCAATTTTTCCCAGTCACCAATACGATCCAGAATTTGCCCTCCATAACCATTCCTAGAAACAATATTCGGATTGGTAACTAACGCATAGCCTGCATCATAGCCTGCTGTTTTGGCTAACAACCATTCCATATCTGCTAGGCTAGTCTGAGGGGTCATCTTAAACCAACCTAACATCCCCGGAATAAAATTACGCTGGAAGTAAGCCTGATTATTGAACCGATAAGCTGTTTGACTTTCCCGAAAACCTGCATACCAAGGTTCCCCCCAATTCATTCGCGTAAAAATATGCCAGAAAAAATGTGTTGTTCGGCTAGCATCAATAATCAGATGATCCTTTAAATGCGCTGATAACGACGTATACCATATGTAAGGCATAGCCGATTCCCCATAAGTACCTAGCCCAGTAGAACGGTTTCCTTCCAAACCATCAAAAGAAATTTGACGTAAGCCTGTTTCATTATAAATATCAGCCATCCGTACAGACATATCATGGGTCAGGTCGATATTAGTGAGAAAGGTCTTATACCCATGATCCAGTAACTTCCCTATAACTGAACCTTCCCCGTGTGCACGCGCACGGGTACCAAACGCACCTCGTTGGCAATTGATGAGTTGCCACGGCGCTATTTCAGTAACCTG
>JABSSK010000379.1 GCA_013214265.1 Saprospiraceae bacterium
GAATTCACCTTGAATTTCCGATAACCGTACCTAGCAGCATACAAACAAAAAATTATTTTGTATTCCTGATCGTTGTAGTTACCTTTCTCGGCCACATATGTAAAGGGCATACATGGTACAACACGAATTAACTTTTCCCATTTGGGTGCAACAAATAACTGTTGACGACAAGCCTCAGTTTCGTCTTAGGCCACTCTTTGTGCCTTTCCCGCTGGTCACAAACCAAAGGTATAGAAGTGGTTTGACCCAATTAAAGACTGAAGTCAAAAACGTTCTTAAATATCCGAAGCTAAAACGAACAAACAGTAGCCTCCTCCAATGGTTTTTATTTGCGCCCGACACAACGTTGGAGAAAATCACCCTACAATTCAAAATAGGAAAACTATTCATCGATGGCCCTTTCCATGTAGTACGTTTTACGCTAAAAGATTTGCGCATATTGTGTTTGCCTTCCTGTGAAAACATGCTACTCATCGAAACTGGCACCAGCAGTGCAGATCGCAGGCAGCAACTCACCGAAGCGGTACAGGCATTCATGAAAAATGAAATGGAGAAAGTGGAGGACATCTCTCCGCAGCATTACTATGCCGGCAAAAGGGAGTTTTTAACCGAAGCTACCGTCAAGGTTCCCTTGCAATTTGAGTCCACCAAACACGAAAGGCAAGAAAATCTGCCTTTATTTGCACAGCTACTCCCAGCGGATGATTTTCAGGGTGCTTATGAGATTAACAAAGTAGCGCAAGATTTGTCCGAATTATTCCCTGACGACCTCCACAGGGCGTATCATCGAGAGCAGGAATACAAAAAACTCCAGCAACTATTTTTCCACCCGCCCTACACTCCGCTAGTGCTAGTTGGCGCTGAAGGCGTAGGCCGGCATACCCTCATTCACGAAGTCGTATTTCAGTATATCCAACAAAAGCAGGAAACGGAAAAGCCCAACAGCAGCATTTGGTTATTGGATCCTACCCGTATTATTGCCGGGATGAGTATTGTAGGCATGTGGCAAAAACGATTTGAGGCAATTCTCCAATATTTAATCGAACCGGAAGCAGGACGTTCGGAACCACATTACTTAGTCATAGACAACCCAATTGCTTTATTGCGCATTGGAGCTTCAGCAAATAATCGTCTCACCCTTTCGGACGTCTTGAAGCCCTACCTAGAGCGTAGAAAGCTTCCCATTATTATGATTGCCAGTAGCCAAGAATGGGCCGTTTTTCAAGAAAAAGACCGATCTCTGGCTGAATTGTTTCAAGTTTATCGCCTCAACGAACCTGACCAGCTTACAGCCATTCAAATGATTCTGAAAAAGCGTAAATGGCTAGAAGAACGACATCAGTTATCCATCAACATTGCGGCCATACAACAACTTCTTTATATCCATCGAAATTATTTAAGCCAAAAAGCCTTACCAGGAGCAGTGATTCGACGGATGGAACGACTCGCCATCAAAAATCAAGAGGGCTTCATTGATGCCGATGAAGTGCGTAGTGATTTCCAATTAAGTTCTGGCCTGCAACCCCGTATCTTTGACCCTGCCTATACCTTTGATCCCGATGAAGTACGTACCGCAATGCGAGGGTCACTAATTGGTCAGCCCGCAGCGGTAGAAGCACTAGCTCAGGTTATTCATCTCTATAAAGCTAAACTGAATGACCCCGAAAAACCAATCAGCTCACTACTATTTATTGGGCCTACCGGCGTAGGTAAAACCCAAGCGGCAAAAGTATTAGCCAATTACTTATTGGGTGGTGAAAAGCATCTGTTACGATTTGATATGAATGAGTTTGTCGACGGGGCCGCTGCTCAGCGACTATTGGGTGACTATCATCAGCCCGAAGGCCAGCTCACCGGCAAAGTACGGTATCAGCCTTTCAGTATTATTCTACTCGATGAAATCGAAAAAGCACACCCAAATGTGCGTGATCTTCTGCTTCAAGTGCTCGACGATGGTCGCCTAACCGATAGTCTGGGTCGAACCGTCGACTTTACCAATAGCATTATCATTATGACTTCCAATTTAGGTGCGGAAGCTATTGGTAGAACCATTCAATTATCAGGATCTGCCTTACAAGATAATGCCATTTATCAGCAAGAGATGGAAAAGCATTTTCGGCCTGAGTTTATCAACCGAATCGATCAAACAGTTGTTTTTCGTAAGCTAGAACGATCAGATATTCAGGGCATCGCTCGCTTACAAATCCGAGAACTCCTGAGGCGCGACGGTTTTGTTCGACGCACCACTATCCTAAATATCGACCAAAAAGCATTACAATGGGTTGCCGACCGCGGCTATGATGCCCGGATGGGTGGTAGGGCCTTACGCCGACAAATTGAGCAAGACCTTACTTTCCTATCCGCCGAGCAATTATTGGGCATTCAGCACGAAGGTCCCATCATCATGAATATCGTATTGGAGCATAACCACCTCCGCCCTAACATTCACCCGCTTGAATTTGCCGAAGCTCGGAAGACTTCCTTTCTAGACCATATTCCCGATAGCGATAATGGGAACATCTTCTATCGAAAACTGGGACAAGCTATCGAGCAGCTGCGGGTTAAAGTAAATGCATATGAAGCTGACCTTCCCTATCATTTTGAGAAAGATTGGCGCTATTACCAATTTAAAACCCAGCTGGATGTGGTCAAACAGGAAATACAAACCATCCGCATTGCCTACAGTGATCGGTACTATCGAGAGGCTCTCGCTACTCCCCTACGCTTGAAGCAAACCAGAACCCCTAGCTGGCGAGAAGAAGATAAAAGCGCTAGCGATCGGGGCAGCATGAAAGCAAAATTATTTCAAGAAGCAGCCCTACAGGAATTGTCAGATGTCTATAAGTTTGCACCTATCCAGTTCGATAACCTGAGGTCAGAATTTATTGACAACTACCTCAATGTTGCCCTGCTATGCTTCTTTGGCGATGGCTTCCTAACAAACGAAGTGCATACCTGTACCCTGAAAATCGATTCTTTAATAGCAGATCAGGGCCAAGCAGAGATCACGTATTTACTTCGTAATTACATCCAATTATTTGAACACCTCGATCTTTCGTTTACCGTGGATGATGACCAAAATAAAATAACGGCGGAATGGTATAATCTGGGTAATTTGCTAGCTGGAGAAGTAGGTATCCACCTTTTTTATGTAGCACACGCCAATCCAATTCCCTTGCGCATAACACTCGAAGGTCAGCCCAAATTAGATACGTACCGCGTGATTCGAGTATACGACGGGTTAAAGACGCTTTCTGACTTGAGAACCGCATTAACCAATGCCGTCAATATGACCCCACAGGAATTCAAACTCCTGCTTTATGGCGGGCTGCCAGATGCTGTACGTCAAAAATGGCTAGGCGCATAATACCGTCCAACAAAACAATTTACAGACCTTCATGCGTTTTGTAGGCGTAAAACCACAAAATTAGAAATACAAACTATGTCTTCATCACAACACATACCTCCTATTGCTGAAAAGAAACCTCAGTCCCTTATCCTGCACGAGGATGAACGGATCGATGAATTTTACTGGCTACGCGAACGAGAAAACCCAGCCGTAACCGCTTATCTTGAAGCTGAAAATGCCTATACCCAAAAGCAGCTTGCTCATACGAAATCCTTCCAGCAAGAACTCTTTCAGGAAATAAAAGGACGAATTAAAGAAGATGATGATTCCGTTCCGTACAAAGATAACGGATACTACTACCAAACCCGGTTCGTCAAAGGTGGAGAATACCCCATTTATTTGCGACGCAAAGGGACACCGGACGGACCCGAAGAGGTGCTTCTTGACGTAAACCAACTGGCTCAAGGCCATACCTTTTTTCAAGTGGGCGCCAGATCGGTAAGTATGGATAATCAATGGCTAACTTATGGAGTGGATACCGTAAGCCGCAGAATGTATACCATACGTATTAAAAACCTGATCACCGGAGAACATGCTGATCAGGACATTCCAAATACCTCCGGGAAAACCGTCTGGTCCAATGACAACCAATATGTCTTCTATGTACAAAAAGACCCTCAAACCCTGCGCAGCTTTCGGGTGATGCGCCATCAATTAGGGACGCCTGTAAAAGACGATGTTGTTATTTTTACAGAACATGATGACACCTTTAATGTGGGGATTTTCAAATCAAAATCTGATAAATGGCTCATCATTGGCTCCTTCCAAACCATTTCACACGAGTTTCGCATCCTCAAGGCCGACCAGCCAACCGGTGAATGGCAAATTTTTCAACCGCGCGAACGAAATCTGGAATACGATATCGCCCATTATAACGACACGTTTTACATCCGCACTAATATGGGTGCAGAAAACTTCAGACTAATGAAAACGCCTGAAGAAGCCACTAGCAAAGATCATTGGGAAGAGGTGGTTGCTCATCGGCCAGATGTACTTCTCGAAGATATGGACATCTTTCAGGACTATCTCGTCCTGTCGGAGCGCAAAGCAGGCATCACGAAGATACGTGTACGCCCTTGGGTC
>JABSSK010000038.1:0-7103 GCA_013214265.1 Saprospiraceae bacterium
TCCTGGGCAATTTCTGCTGCGGTCAGGGGTTTCACGTATCCTACATTATTAACCCCATCGGTGAGCAAGATCACAATTTTACTTACTGAGGGGCTATCTTTAAGTCGATTGATAGCGGTAGCCAGTCCCATCCCTATGGCTGTTCCATCTTCCAACATACCACATTCCAAGCCTGCCATAAACTCTTTCACAATCTTATGGTCCGTAGTAAGTGGCGTTTGGGTGAACGCTTCTCCGGCAAAAACGGATAATCCTACCCGATCATACGCTCGTTTGGTCACAAATTCGGAAGCTACCCGTTTGCATACTTCCAGTCGATCGGGTTCAAAGTCTTTTGCCAGCATACTACTCGACAAATCTATAGCCAGCATAATATCTATTCCTTCTGCTTTAATCTCTTCTTCCTGCAATGTTTTTTGTGGGCGCGCCAGTGCAATAATCGACAAGGCCAAAGCTGCGGCCCGCATCGCTGGCAATAGTGGCCTTAACCTCAATCGCCAGGTCGTAATATTTTGTACTGCCGAGAGGGTAGGCATACGCATAGTAGCGTATCGGTTACGGTATTGTTGGCGATACCACAGGCCGAGTGCTGGGAGTAACAGCAGCAACCAAAAAAAATGGGGATGCAGAAATTGTATGTTATCAAACAGTCCGCTCAAAGTATCATTCGTTTTCGTTGGTTTCTAAAATATCCGCTTGTATGTTCAACTGCGTACTTTCCACAAAATCACGAACAGTGCGTAAAGCGCCTTCATGGAAGGACCTTGGAGGCATCGCTTTCGCAAATTTGACCAGATCGGCCGTATGTAATGTATTACGCAGTCGCTTGGCCCAATCATTATCGGATGGTACAGTCTCCATTTGCTTTATAATTTCAGCAGTAGTTGACTCCATAGCTTGTATGTTAAACCGGCCTTCCAGATATTCACGCAAAATGTAGGTTAACTCCGACTGATAAGTCTTATAATCTTCTTTATCCAGCCATCCCGATTGTTCCAAAGAGGCCAATTTTTCCATGGCAATTTCGTGTGCAGGACGAGGTGGTATATAAGCTGGCTCTTCCGCTCTTTTATTTCGATTCATCCACCATAAACGGATGATGATCAGCACGATAATTAAGCCCAAAAACAATGCTAAGAAGGGCCATACATCTTCCAGATTTAGCGGTTCTTCGACTATACTTTTTATTGGCTGTAAGGCAATACTATCCGTCGGCACGGATACAGTACGTACCCGAATCGGTATGGGATTCGTTGTGCGGGTTATTACTTCCCCATTTTGTTGCAGGACTACAGATACCTCCGGTAAATAGTACGAGCCGGAATCAAAAGAAGTCATGGTCAAAACCTGGTTTAAAACCATATCCGGACCGGAAGTTACTGTATCGAGTTTTCCCAAACGAAGAACTTCGAACCCTTCTGCATTTTGCATAGGTTCCCAATCGATCTGACCCAATGTAGTACTTTGGGGAAGCCCTAAGGTCAGGGTATAGGAGAACTGATCACCTATTAGAATATCATTCTTGTCGATCCGCCCTTCGACAGTTGCTTGCCCGAATAGTTGGATACTCCCGACAAGCAGCGTTATCGCTATGTAGACATACTTAGCACTCATCCGGTTCTTTTTTGAAAGAAGGACAATAAGGCATTTACATAAGATTCATTGGTCTTGATCGATACTTGATCGGCTCCTGCTTGCCGAAAAGCTTTTTGCTGATAACTGAGCTTGTCGGCAAACCACTCTGCATACCGGTCGCGCAGCTTTTGGGAATTGGTATCCATCCATTGTACTTGTCCAGATTCTGCGTCTAGGGCACGGAGTAAGCCAACTGCGGGTAATGTTTCTTCTCTAGGATCCATAATATGCAGGCCAACAACATCATGACGACGCGCAGCAACCCGCAGCGGTGTTTCATAATCGGGACTGAGAAAGTCCGATAAGACGAAGCAAATACTTCTCTTTTTCACCAGACGAGTAAAATATTCCAGTGCTAGCCCTAGGTCGGTACCTTTCTGCTGGGGTTCAAAATTAATGAGCTCGCGAATGATGAAAAGAATATGTTGACGCCCTTTCTTGGGGGGTATAAATTTTTCAATTTGATCGCTGAAGAAAAGTACCCCTACCTTATCATTGTTGTTAATTGCTGAAAATGCCAGAGTTGCACATATCTCCACAATGATTTCGGACTTGAGCTGGCTGGCCGAACCAAACAAGGCGGAGTGTGATACATCCACTAGTAGCATGACCGTCAGCTCCCTTTCTTCTTCGAATACCTTTACGTGTGGTTCTCCGGTACGAGCAGTGACCTTCCAATCGATATTTCTGACATCATCGCCATATTGATAGCTACGCACCTCACTGAAAGACATCCCTCGTCCTTTGAATGCACTATGGTATTCACCCGAAAACAGGTGTTTACTCAATCCCTTCGTTTTAATCTCAATCCGACGAACTTTTCGGAGCAATTCACTGGTCTCCATAGCTAAGGTACTTCGACGCTGTTAAGAATATTATGGATGATGTCTTCCTGATTAATATTTTCGGCTTCGGCCTCAAATGTTAGGCCAATTCGGTGGCGCAAGACATCATGACAGATATTGCGTACATCTTCTGGAATGACATATCCGCGTCGGTTATAGAAGGCAAACGCTTTTGCTGCTAATGCTAGGTTAATACTCGCTCGCGGTGAACCTCCATAGCTTATTAGTGGTGCAAGCTCTTGCAAACCGTAGTCTGATGGGTTTCGAGTAGCAAATACGATATCAAGGATATAGCGTTCAATCTTTTCATCCATATACACTTTACGTACACTTTTACGGGCACGTAAAATATCGTCTGGTTGAATGACAGCTTCCACATCTGAGCCCATCCGCTCCACTGCCAGATTACGGCGTATTATTTCTCTTTCGTCTTCTTTATTGGGGTAAGACACTTTAACCTTCAACATAAAACGATCCACCTGAGCTTCGGGCAGCGGGTGCGTACCGTCTTGTTCGATAGGGTTTTGAGTAGCCAGCACCAAAAAAGGTTCTTCTAAGCGAAAGGTCTCATTACCGATAGTTACCTGACGCTCCTGCATCGCTTCGAGCAATGCCGATTGCACTTTTGCTGGTGCCCGATTAATTTCATCTGCCAGCACAAAATTAGCAAAAACAGGCCCCTGCCGTACGCTAAATTCATTCTTACTCGGATTGTAAATCATGGTCCCGATGATATCAGCAGGCAATAAATCAGGCGTAAACTGTATCCTACTGAAGTTGGCATTGATAGCCTTGGACAAGGTACTAATGGCTAATGTTTTGGCCAGCCCTGGCAGACCTTCCAGCAAAACATGGCCACGTGTTAGTAAGCCCAACATGAGGCGCTCGACCATAACATCTTGGCCAACAATAACTTTAGCGGTTTCACTTTTTAAACGATCAATAAAGGCACTATCCGCATAGATCTGCTGATTAAGTGCTTCGATATCCACTGCTTGCATAGTCAGGTGATTTTTTTCGTGATGCATTCAGATCGAAATCTTAGGGGCTGAATACATTAGAACCCCAAATTTGCAGAAAAATGTATAAAAATTATAATAAGATGCGCACGGAAAAACGTCAAGAAAACGCCTTTGACTATTTTTTGATAAAATGTAGGCCCAAGTGGTTAACCCGAAGCAGTTACTATTAGATGATTAATTACTAAGGGAATCAATACGAGACGTATCCCTTGGATTATTTAGAAAAGTATCCGGCTCAAATAGTGGGGCTACAATCAAGCTATCCGATACTTGGCGCTGATCGGGACGGTCGGGACGATCGGGACGACCAGGATCATCAATTTCATCTCTCGACATAATCAGCATCATGCTATCCGCTTGTAAGATGGCTGCAGCCAATAATTCTTGAGTGCATCGCTTAGCCCGTGTGGACCGAAATCGCTCAACGCGCATTTCCATTTGCTTTTGCATAAGCGCATTAACCTCTTCTTGACTAAATTCCTTATCCTTAAGGCAAGCGGATAGTCCAAAGAAAAGCAAGCAACAAATAAGACAATAGCGGCCGTTCATTTTCTTTGATATTTTTGACGCAAAAGCGCTTCTTCATCCAAACGCAACTGGATTAAAGAATCAACCATCTCGGAGAGTTCCGTTTCAAAGCGAACATCACAAAGGCTGTCCATTTCCCGATTGAGTATTTTAACCGAATCAACATACAAACTATCTACCCGCTCCCTTTGACGAGAAGTCAGTCGCAGCGGTGGTGGTTCAGAGCAGGAAGTAAGACCAACCAATAAGAGCAAAAAATAAATAAGCAGATTACGCATCATGGGGAGTCCAGATCAATAACTTTTTTCCGTAATTCAAAATTCTTACCAAGGTATACTTTTCGAACCATCTCATCGGCTGCTAATTCCTCAGCTGTCCCTGCTTTAAGAATATTTCCTTCGAACATCAAATAGGCACGATCCGTGATACTTAGTGTCTCTTGAACGTTGTGATCCGTTATCAGGATTCCAATATTTTTGGTCCGTAATTTGGCGACAATGTATTGGATATCTTCTACAGCAATGGGATCAATTCCGGCAAAGGGTTCGTCCAGAAGTATAAACTTTGGGTCTGTAGCCAGAGCTCTTGCTATTTCGGTTCTTCTTCGTTCGCCACCGGACAAGGTATCACCTCGGCTCTTACGTACCTTTTCCAAACCAAACTCATCGATCAATTCCTCCAGTTTATCCGCTTGTTCCTGACGCGTATAGGGCATCATTTCCAGAACGGCTTTGATATTATCTTCTACGCTAAGCTTTCGAAAAACGGAAGGCTCCTGCGGTAAATAACCAATTCCCCTTTTAGCCCTTTTGTACATGGGAAGCTCTGTAATCTCTTCATCATCCAAAAATACACGTCCCTCATAAGGTTTGATGAACCCTACCACCATGTAGAAAGTAGTGGTCTTTCCAGCACCATTAGGTCCTAAAAGGCCAACGATCTCTCCCTGATTTACCTCTAGAGAAACCCCTTTGACCACCATTCGCTTACCATAAATCTTTTTAAGTGCATCACTTTTTAAAACCATAACCGATCTTAATCAATATATTCAACGATTCTTAGGAAACGAAAACCTGCTGTCACCTCAAAAGTGAGGTTACGGATTTGACGCTCAGGTATCGAAAATGTAGGCCTACTCGCATTGGGATTTGGGTCAATAACATTATTGATTTGAGGCTGGTTATATTGGTTACTGAAGTCCGGATTAACCGTAAATTCAAGTACCATTCCCACCAGATCCCCCAGTGGTACTTCTATTCCGCCGCCCAGAGTAACACCATAGGTGAAATCTTGTACGAAAGTCTCCACCGGATAAATACGTGCCAAGAATGGGAAATTTATGATATCCTCATCGGTTATCCCAAAATCAGTGTCTATTGTATATTCTCCTCGCACTCCGAACAGATAATAGAGCTTATTGTCCGTTACACCGATATCAAATTTTTGTTTTCCGCCCAGCATTATGCCTACATTACGGAACTCAAAAGGCGTAACAAACTGGCGGTTATCCCCTCCGGTCGTAAATACATTCGTTCGAATAGAACTTCCTTTCACATGGTATCCAGCTTGAGCAAACACGGCAAACTCATTGGCTTCGGCCAGCGTTTCGATAAATGCTGCTCCGTGATATCTGAATAAGGCATCGCGCTCAAAGGAATTGCCCCATTGCTGGGTACCGATGGTAAGTCCCCCCTTCACGCCAAAGGCAAAAGACTGTCCTGTACTATGACCGACCATAGTGAACAGAAATACCCAAGCCAATAACCAATTTTTCATATGGTACGTTTATGCTGTATTTAAAATTCTGGTGCAAAGATCAGATAAAGACAGCACTTCCCAAAATCATCGTACCCGCAGTCGTTCTCCAGGTTTGAGGAATGCGCCATCTTTGAGGTTGTTCCATTTTTGTAGCTGCTCAACCGATACTTTATATTCTTTAGCCAGGGTTTCTAGGGTATCTCCTAATTTAATAGCGTGAAAAAGAGCAGAGGTTGTGGTTTCTTCATTTGCTGAAGAGCCATCAAAATCAAGCTCTCCCACCTGCGGTTTAGGGTTATCTTTAAGAGGTGGAGGTCCACCAAAAGGATCACCGATTGCTTTTAAGTCACTCGTATTCACTGCGGTTGTATCTTTTACGGGTGTTGGCTGCTGAGCTGAAGGAGGAACTGGTGAGTAGCGATACTGATCCGCCAGATTGTCCCAGGATACTACTTTGATGGCAGGGCTATTTTTCACCCTGCTACCCCTCAGTTTTATACGGACTCCAGCATCGGGTTGCTGCCCTCCTTTCAAGCGATTTCTTCTCAATAAAGCGGTTAAATCAACCCCATAATATTGAGCGATATCGAACATACTTTCATCAGGTACAACCACGTGCCAGTTATCTCTCCCCCGATAGTATTTTCGTTTAGGTTGGATGTATACCCGCGTTCCTGCTTGCATCAGCATCTGTGCATCATCTACATGCTCATTATACTGTATGACGGTCCGTGCCGGTAGTCCCGCGCGTTTGGCCAGACTCTCAATTGATTCCCCCCGTTCACTAACTAAGTATCGAACATCATTATTGGTGAGCACCGCTACTGGCTTCAGGGTATTGCGTTCTTCACTGCCAGTCGCTTCTGATGCTGCCTTTTCCTTCTTTAGGGCTGCTAGCGCATCTTTACGTTGCTTGCGTTCCTCTTTGTTCATACGGGCCAGTAGGCGTTCTGAAGACAAGCGGTCATATTTATCCAAATCGAGCTTTTCAATGATGCTAATGAGGTCCTTATGATAGGTACGTGAGGTCGCATAACCCGCTTTTTTAAGGCCTTTTGCCCACCCTTTATAGTCATCCGAATCCAATTCAAATAGTGATTCGTATCGGCGGTAGGTTTGCAAGAAGCTACTGTGGGCAACAAAGCTTTCTTCGGGTGACGGATACGACCGGAAGCAGGAAGGGATCAGGCGGCCCTTACTATCTCTATCGTCATCAACTTTGTAGGTTCCTTCACCTTTCCAGGAAGATCCACATTTAATACCAAAGTGGTTATTTGATTCCTGTGCCAGCCTAGACGTACCGTAGGCGGACTCT
>JABSSK010000038.1:7113-20587 GCA_013214265.1 Saprospiraceae bacterium
GTTTGACGCTTGCTGGTATTCCAGTTCGTTCCATCTCACTTACCGCCAGCAGGGCGTAGTCTTTAATATATTGGTCACGAAGGTTGGTCTGGGCCTGGCTGTATCCGAAACACAGCAAGAGCCCCATGTTCAGTATCATACGAGTTTGCATACCTGAGGCTTTTTAGGTGACAAACGTCTTTGCCTAGGGGTAAGATACATTAAATCCTGAGTTTAGGGAATGTTTAACGTGACGAACGGTTGGTAGCCGCATGCCAGAACGTATTATCAAGGGAATCAATAGCGTATTGCCATAAGTGCTCGTAAGGAATGATTTCAACCATATAGGCCTGACGAGTAATGCTAAAAGGTACTGTTACCAGTTTTTTCTGAAAAGGTTGTGCTTTCCGTAGGACACCCTGTTGGTGAAAGTCAGCTAGTGGAATTGTCAGGAGCATTTTTATGAAATAATAGCTTCGCAGAGTTGTCGGTTGGCGCAAATAGCGCTGAGCATATTTATCCAACGCCTCCGCTCGGTCAATCACTTCATTGTAACGCCGATACAACAACAACAAAAGCATTTGTATTGTCAGAATAGCAATATTTGCTCCACACTTATCTTTGGAAAAGATAGGTACCTCATTAAGGAATTTATTAATCCGGAAAGTGGTCATCTTAAATGTAGGCAAGTAGCCCTGACCACTCAAATAGTTGAGGTAGGCTCCGAAGAGGGCCCAGCGCTCTCGACTGTAAGCCGATAACGTTTTAAAAGTTCGGTGGCTATTCACTTCTGTATAAACATCTAAAGCTTTTTCATACTCCTTCGCATGCATACATAACAAAAAGTAATAGGCATGATTGGTAAAAAAGCTCAAATCGCCATCTCTCGTATATCTCTTGGACTCTTGCAATAAATCTTCGCCAGCATTATACTTCTGCTGTTGCCAGTACAGTAAAAATAATTGACGCTGAAAAATACCAATGGCATTTTTTGAATAGTTTGGTTTGGTCTTAAAGAATGCCAGTGCTTGATGACAAACCGACTCTGCTTCGGTGTTATTCCCCAGTATTTTTACCCCCAGCAGCTGAGCTATATAAAAAAACAGGTTCAGCTTATACGTTGAATGTATATCTATCAAAGCCTTAATTTTTGCTGCAACCATCACCGCATCGTCAAAAAATGCAACCCTTTCATGGTCTCTAACCCTGTAACTTCTTCCCAACAGATCGAAAAACATACTTTCCGCATCCATTTCAAGATTATTCACCACTTGTAACTTGGTACATAGGTCATCGTATTTTTTAAATTTACGACGGTTATTCAGCACAGTCGCAGAATGGGTTCTGAGGCTCCGAGCTGTAAGAAGGGATATCTCTGTAAAATCGTATTTAATGCTATCCCTTAGCAATTTCTCCAGAAGTTTGGTCAAACTTTTATTACCTCCTTTACCACTAATGACTTTAGAAATAGCAAATTCTTTCCAGAGTCGATAATACGCACGACCACTATCATCATAAGCTGATTCCGAAACATCAATAAACAGGAGGGTATTTTTTATTTTTTCAAAGAACCTTCGTTTCAGGTCTTTGTATTTTCGAGAAGATGGAGGCTCTTGGTAGAAAAACATGGCGGCCTCTTTATCAGATGAGATACTCCCGTCCATGACTTTCTCATAGAATATATCTACCAAGAACTTTCTTTTTCCTGGCTGACCTAAAATATTTATATTCTTGATCTTATTCTTACTGAGTACATGCAGTAATTCGATAATAGCGTCCAAGTCTTCTCTTTTACTTAAATCATTTACAATCAGCCTTTTATAATAATAAAAAAAAATTACACTGTAAAGGTTCCACCATACTATTTTCAAAAACTGTCCTTTTTAGGTACCCTTATTTTCAGGAATATTAAGACAAACAAAAAAGTAAAAGATGTTCTCAATTTCTGCTCTAGTTTCCCCTTTCGTTGACCAGGCACCGTTACACGTATTGATTGTTGAAGAAAATGTAGTCGGCACTTGACGTACTGAGTGGGGAAGGAAGTCATCAGAATGACGACAAGCTCTGAGCATAGCGTGATATATTCCGGTTCTGACAGCCGATACATAAGATGCACTAATTTCTCAGCTTGTCTAACAGTCACCAATTTTCCTGATTGGTAGTGTCCCTTTTGGGGCACTGCCTTTACTGATTTTCGACAGCTCGTTTTCCTTGTTTGCCGAATACTTTTACCAGCTCAATAAGGAAAGCGAAGCGGGGATCACTGGTATGCCCTTCTTTGTAACGTTTGTAAATTTGTTGGAGGATCACTCCAATTTTGAAGGCACCAAACGCATAATAGAATGTAATATTCGTTACGTCCCGCCCTGAAGTGGCGGCATATCGTTCTATCAGTTCTTGGCGGGTAAGGTTTCCAGGTAACCAGGTGAGGTTAGCGACGCCCATAGTGAGTGGGTTTTCTTCTCCGGGTTGTATCCAATAGGCGAGGGTTGTTCCCAAGTCCATAAGGGGATCACCGACAGTACACATTTCCCAGTCCAGGACAGCATTTATCTGACCAAGGTTTTCCGGATCCAGAACGAGGTTATCGTATTTATAGTCATTATGGATCAGGCTGGGTTGATTATCCGGTGGCTGGTTTTTGGGTAACCACGCTGCCAGAAAGTCCATTCCGGTAACGGTATCCGTCTCTGCTTTGCGGTAGCGTTTGATCCATCCGGAGACTTGCCGCTCGACATACCCTTCAGGTTTGCCCAGGTCGACAAGACCGGTCTTTTCTACATCGATAGCATGCAGTGTTGCTAAGTTATCAATGGCTGCTTCGGACACTTTCCGCATGGTTTGTGGTGATAAGTCAAGCCCTTTTGGAGGCTGATTCCTTAGGATCACACCTTTAACGCGTTCCATGAGGTAAAAAGGACCTCCGATCACATGATCTGATGCACAGAACAGAATAGGCTGCGGAATACGGGAGTAATGAGGTTGTAAACGGGTAAGTACGCGGTATTCCCGCCCCATATCGTGGGCCGATTTTATATTGGCCCCGAAGGGTGGTCTGCGTAAGACATACTCCCCTTGGTTGGTTGTTAGGGCATAGGTAAGGTTGGAATATCCACCCGGAAATTGTTGAATAGCCTTAATGGTCTGGTGTCCGGGCCAATGCTCCAAAAAGTATTGGTGCAGTTCCTGTTCGTTAAGTTCTTCACCGGGACGAATATCTTTGGGTTGATCAAGCATTTCAGTGGAGTTGGCCGTTAAGGGTAATTTTTCAACAAGGCGCTGCTTAATCCACCTGATATGGTGGACTAAGGCAGCAAGATGATGTATTAATTATTTTTTACGATCAGGCCATAATCTTTTAGGATCTTACGGGCCAGTGAAGCTTTATGGGCTTCGTCGGGACCGTCATAGATACGAGCACCTCTTTCTTCACGATAGAAATAGGACAGGATGCTGTCATCGGTTATCCCTAAAGCACCATGAACCTGAATAGCGCGATCCACTACGGTTTGTAGAACATTCGCAGCATAGAACTTGATGGTGGATATTTCACGACTAGCCGCTCGTTGGCCGGCGGTTTGCATTTTTTGTGCAGCGTGCAGGACCATCAATCTGGCTGCATCAATTTCGGCACGACTTTCAGCAAGGAGGCCCTGAACCATTTGTTTTTCCCCTAGAAATACCCCATCCCCTAATTCTCGGGTTGCCGCACGTTTTGCCATCAGGCTAAAAGCTCTTTCACAGATACCGATCCATCGCATACAGTGATGGATGCGTCCGGGGCCTAAGCGTTCCTGCGCCAGCAAGAAGCCACCCCCTTCTGGCCCAATACGGTTAGTTACAGGCACCCGCACATCATGATATCGGATCTCCGCATGGCTGTGCCACCCGGATCCGGCGTGCCCCATTACGGGAATATTTCGCACCCTTTCGAACCCTTCTGTATCGGTAGGTACTACAATCATACTAGCTCTTTTATAAGGATTCACCTCATCGGGGTTCGTTACGGCCATCACGATAGCAAAATCAGCACCATCAGCAGAAGAGGTAAACCATTTATGGCCATTGATCACATAGGAATCACCGTCGCGTACCGCCATGGTTGATAACTTGACCGGATTGCTACCTGCATTTCCAGGTTCGGTCATGGAAAAGCAGGACCGAATATGACCTTCCAGAAGCGGTTCGAGGTATTTTTCCCGAATAGCGGGCGACCCGTATTTGAGTAACAGTTCAATATTACCCGCATCTGGTGCTTGGGCATTGAAGCAAAAATGACCGTAGGGTGTCTGCCCCAGTAACTCCCCCATTTGCGCTACTTCCATAAGATTGAGTCCGGCACCACCTTCTTCTTCTGACAGATAGGGGTTCCAGGCGTTAATATTCTTTACCTTTTGCTTCTTTTCCCGCAGGATAGATTCCACCTCCTTGAAAGACATTTTAATCCATTCATTTTCGTTCGGAAAAATCTCTTCTTCCAAAAATGCCTTTACTTTTGGGTATAAGGCCCGAAGGCGGTCCGTTGCGTAGTAATCAATCATAAGTAAGTTTTGACAATAGTAAACGATCTGTTGGCTCAGGCTTCACCCCGAACAAGGTATACAAAATTTAAAGGGTTTTTCAGGTAAACAGAATGACCAGAAACGAAAGAACAGTAGCAATAAAGCCGACCATAAAAATAGTGTACGAAACGGTTAGGTATCGGTACTTTTTCTCTAGTACAAGCCCCAGGTAATACAAGTCTCTGACCATATTCCCATACAATAGGTTACTGTTTTGGAACATAGCATCCATGGCTTCTTCATATTCCTCTAGTTTGAGGGTAACAAAATTGCCAAAAAAGACGATGTTTTTAAGTCTTTCTGATTTAGGCTGACTCTGTTCTTGATTGAGCATAGTAACCTTAGGTCTTGCGGATAAAACTGCAAAAATCAAGGATACCAGGCCCGTTACCAGAAAAACGACAACTGGCAATAAGATCATTGGGTTTGTTTCGCCGATATTCCGATAAGACAGGAAAGTGATCAGTACAGATATCAGGATCGAGTTTACACTGATCATAATATTAGCCTTATTATCGGCGATAGCACTCAAGTTAATATGGTTGCGATAGTTACTTCTAAAAAAGGTTTGTGTGGCCCGTAACGGGCTATCACCTTCCAAGGAACTGAAGGGCATTTTAGGCTTATCATCCAGTATTTGAATTTCTTTCTTTTGCTGTTGTTTTTTTAGTTTTTCCCGTATCTGGATTAAGTATCTCGTCCGAACGGGTTCGTACTTTTTACGTGCGCCATGGGTATATAAGTTAATTTGTAACAGTTGATCCTGTTGAATCTCTAACCAGGTAACCTTTTCGGGATGCCTTCGATTAAATAGATCCCATTCCAAATGTAGCAATGAGAAGCGTTCTTCTGGCACATCCAGAAAGCGGGCGACAGTCCAAGCATCAGAAAGCACTTTCTCGGCTATTGATTTTGGCGTAAGCCCTTTATGAATATTTTGCAGGAATTGTACCACCCGAAAGCGAGCATCCTCCGGTAGATCAATCTGATTAAAAAAACGCCTCATCTCACGCAGTACATGCGGCAACGGATTATCCTGGTCAAATAAAAACCCAACATTAACAAACCACGATGCTAATATTAACTCCTGCGGGTCAAATTCCTGACCTGTAAATTCTGATGCTACCAGTTCTTTTGTTACCGTAACGGTACCCACTGATAGTTCATAGTTATGAAAAACCAATCGGGAATTTTGATTATCATCAAAGACCTTCAGTACAAAGTCAGCCACCTGGCGTTCCAGTTCCAAAAGGGATTGAACAGTCTGAGGATCTTCTGGTATCATCAATAAAAAATTTCTATTTGTTAAATCAGGATTAAAATAGGACAAAAAACAAAAAAAACACACGCTAGACCCCAACATTGTCGTAATAACATCAGAGATTAACTAAAAGAAGAGGTTCCCCAACTTTCCTTTTGAAAAACGTATTTAATTTCCCCAAAAAACCTCAGTTGTACGATGCGCTACCTATACTACTCCTTGTTGATGCTACTACTATTCTGGAGTTGCCAGGATTTGGCTCAACTCGATACCATTGAAGATGTAACCTACGACGCTGTATTTGCTTTTCCATTGCTTAATTCAAGTATTACGCTTGAGGATGCCCTAACCAAATTAGACAACCCGGAAGAGATCAGGGTCGCACCCGATGGCCTCCTGACCGTCGTTTACAACAGTAGTTTGGTTACCCAAGAAAGTTTGGACATCTTGCGCGACCTTTCCTCTACCCTTCCCTTGATGATCCCTATATTGAGTGATTCCGTTGTGCTTCCTTTTTCCATACCGGGTCAAGTGGAAATCGATCAGATTTGGTTTGATGCCGGAACATTAAGCTTTAGCTTTCAGCATAGCCATCCGGATCCAATAGATGTAACAATCCGCATGCCACAACTTGTACAGGATGGGCAACCGCTCACTTATCAGTTGACGGTTCCTGAATACAGCGGATCAGGGCCCCTACCAGTAGGTAATAATGAAAATGCGCTAACCGATTTAGAACAGGTACGCATCATCCCCGAAAACAACCAGGTTACTTTTGAATATGATGCTGTCGCACCGGACGGAACACCGGTCAATCTGACTAATTTTTTCCTTTCGATCAATGCCCCTTCCATTTCTTATGCCGAGGGGTTTCTGGGGCAACGTGTTTACGAAGGAGGAAGCGATGAGGTAGATATCGATTTTTTTGATTTTTCCTACACCGATGGGCAAGTACTATTTTCAGAACCAGTTATAACCCTATTCGTGGAAAATAGCTATGGCATCCCTACCCGTGCAATTGTCAATGACTTTCATGTTACTACTACCAATGGAAACATCCTACCCGTAACGGGAGACCTCATCCGTAGTGGGCTTGATTTCCCTTACCCCGAGCCTGATCAAGTGGGTATGGTTAGTCTTGACTCATTTGTTTTTACAAAAGATAATTCAAACGTTGGTGAGGTTTTGAGCCTGAACCCCCGATCCATAGCTTATGACATTGATATTTTAACCCACCCAGAAGGCGGTACGGGTCAATCTGGGTTTGTGCGGAATGACAATTACTACTCGGTTCGCATGCAGGTCGACTTACCCATGATTGGAAATATCTTGCGTTTTGCAGTACGCGACACCGTTGCACTTTCGATTGGTGATTTACAAGAAATCGAAGAAGCAGAAATTAAAATTATCGCCGATAATGACATTCCGGTTGATGCTGACCTACAACTGTATTTTCTGGATGACAGCGGGGTACTTCTCGATTCTTTATTCTTGGCGGATCAGCAGCGTCTGCAGGCTGCTTTGATGACACCGGATCAGTCTGGGACGATAACACAAACCACCGAAGTTATTGTACCCATTTCTGCTGAGCGGTTTGAAGTAGTCAAGGAGGTAGCCTCCGCTATCCTAACCATCAATCTTTCGACGGACCGCAATCGCGATCAGCCCGTTCGTATTTTTCAGAACCAACAGATTGGTATTCGTGCAGGTATGAAAGCCCAGGTTAAATCCAAATAATCCCAAACCTAAACTATGCGCTATTTACTATTATTCCTTTCTATTACACTTGGACCTGCATTGGAAGCCCAATCCGATTTAGGTGTTCATTTCATGCGGGGCGTTTGGCAGTCCAATGTTACGAATCCAGCGCTATTGCCTGACCACCGAGTCACCATTGCCCTTCCGGGGCTTCATAATCAGTTTTCCTTTGACAACTTTTCTTATAACGATCTGGTCAGCACAAGAGCCGATGGCCGTAGTGTTTTACAAATCGATAAAGTACTTACGCTATTACAGGAAGAAAACGCCATCCGAGAATCCATTTCCATTCCTACCTTTTCGATAGCTGTACGAATTGGGGATAATGGAATGATAATGGGCGGGCATACGTATCGGGGTCAGGGATTTATGCAGTACCCAAAGGAATTACCGAGCCTGATCTGGCAGGGAAACGCACAGTACATTGGCGAAGAAATATCGATTGGTCCCGACGTAATGGCGCATATTTTCCAGGAATTTTATGTTGGTGGTGCTGTTCCAGTTGGTGACTTTCTGGTTATAGGAGGCAAGGTCAAGTTTTTATCAGGAAAGAGCAGCCTGGAAACATCACGAACGGACCTAAGGCTATTTACCAGTGACGATATTTATCAATCGACTCTTTTTAGTGATTACCAAGTAAACAGTACCGGAATAATTGACTACGAGGGTTTTACGGCTAGCCGTTTCACCCTACCCAATAGGCCCTTTTCTGGTTTTGGTGGTGGCAACAACGGTTTTGCCGTTGATGTAGGAGCCGTGTCCACCTTTGGTGACGTCACCATTGCAGCTAGCGCGCTAGATCTGGGCGGACTGGTGTGGAAAACCGATGTAGAAAATCAAATTTTGCGTGGCACTTACACCTATCAGGGCCTCGATATTCTAGAAGAGACTCTGCTCGACTCTATCACTATCGGCTCGGTAACCGATACACTGGAAACCATTTATGATATTCAAACCACCAACGCCAACTTTACCACCGTTTTACCACCACGATTCTATGTATCTGCTTCTTTTAGCATAAGTGAAAAACTACGCTTTGGTGGTCTGATAAATGGAGAATTAAACCGAGGCAACCTTCTTCCTGCCGCTGCAATCTCACTCCATTTTGATGCATCTCCTCATATTAGTTTTGGAGGTGTATATAGTGCACGCAGGGAGCAGTACCTGAATCTGGGTATTCATACGGCCATGCGACTTGGGCCGCTACAATTTGTTGCAGCTACCGATAATATCTTAACAGCCTTCCAACCCGGTGACAGCCAAACTGCCCACATCCGTATTGGTCTAAACCTCGGGTTTGACTATATAGGGCCGGACAAGGAATCTCCTTGGAATCGTGAAGAATCGTTTTTTCGGTAACAAAAAGCACGGCAACCCAAAATAGGCTGATCAGCAAACCTGATTAGAAATCTTTAGATTCCAATACCCACATAAACTTTCGATTCGGTAGGATCATTTCATCATCGCGTTTTACCCATGTCATGCGCAGCGAATCGGAAGAAGCTACGCCTTCCACCTTGTATACACCTGGTTCCAGTTCCTGGTATGTACCTTCAAATAAAATGCCTTTATCCCTACTCCCTGATAGTTTAATGGTTTGCAGCGAATCGACGGACACCCTTAACGTTTCCAGATGAGTTGTTCCTTGCAGAATATTACCACGGCCTGTATTAGGTAAATAGGATTTGTCCATGACGATTCGATTCCATCGATTCTCATCAATAGGTGAAGTAAATATTGTACCTGACCGATCAAATTCGGTAATATCAAAGGCACCGGTTAAAAGGAATGCTGGACGTTTATTGATTTCTGTATACATTTTGTAATGGTTTAGAAGTCCTGAGCCTAATGTCGCTAGGATGAATAATCCTTTCAGGCTCAACCTCAAGCCCTTTGCCCACTTTTCTGTAGGGTTCCAGCCATAGTGAATGGCGGTGTTGCCCTTCCCCAACCAGAAAAAGCGATACAGGCTACTGAAATTATCCGATAGCAAGAATATAGTGAGTATCAGTAGCAAACTAGAGAATAACTTAACCGGTACACCGTAGAAAAAATTGAGCATTACAACATTAGCTAAGACACCGACCAGCAGTAGGGCGCCAGGCACTAAAGTACGCCGATAAAGAAGCATCAATCCCCCCAACGTCTCGAGCAAACCCGAGACAAACTGATAGGAAAAAGAATACCCCATAAACATCCAGGTGAAACGCATGGGCGTGAAATCCCCCAATGGCCGATAAAATTCAACCATAGAAGGATAGGGCATTTGCAGAGCAAATATTTTCATACCACCATAAGAGAACATGATGAATGCCAAATAGTAACGTACGGCTATCCGAAACCAACCTAATGTTTTAGTATGATGGGTCCGATGGCGTGCTATCACCGACCATATAATGGTACCGATAACGGCCATAATCAAATAGGCCAACTTAAGTACATAATCATCCAACGTATCTCCACTACCGGTGGGCGGGTGGCTCCAACGCATAGGATCATGCCATTGAAAAATATAATTCTGTAATAAAAAAGAAGGCAGATAGGTTACAGAATCTACCCCCGGAAATAAGGCGGAAAGCATTTCCCAGGGTGTCATTTCAAAAACAATGTAAAGGAAAAAAAAGCGGAAAAGAAGTTTTTTACGCAAAGACCACCGCGGGTCAGCAGCAACAGCTGAATGCTCCATTTCTCAAAGGAATTAGTAACGTACCAATAAAGGATCCGGCATTTTAGTTTTTTAATCTTGTATGGTTTAAAAAAATATACCAATCGCCCAAATTCCTCTTTTAACCTGTCTCAAACCACGCCAATCCCTGTAAAAGGATACCCCAAAATAGCTTTAATCCTCAGGCTGTATCAAAATGAAGATTATCGCCCCCCGAAAGTCTGGAAAATTAAAAAAGCTGGTTTTGATAAAAAAATGATAACCCGTAATGGGTTTCCATTACGGTGCATGTCTATTCCTTTTCTTCAATGCGACCATCCATATGTTTTGCAAAACGACCACGATTACGGTCATGCACCTGATCGGGGCGAGGCCACGGCCAGCCGCCAAATTCAGTAGCTCGGTATTCCATAAATATCCGTTGTAAATCGGCCTGACTATTAGCTACAAAAGGACCATGTTGAATTACTTTTTCGTTGATTGGCTTGCCCTGCAACAAAAGAAAATATCCGTCTTCATGCTCGGTACGTAACGTAACTTCTGCATCTGATTGTAGATCAATGATCATATTTACCCCTATCGATTGCTCATCTACTTGAACCTGATCCCCATGATAAAAGTAGAGGGACCGATTCAAGTCTGCTGATGCTGCTGGCAAGGTCCAGGTACCTCCTGCTTCAATCTTTATTGTCCAGATCGCTACCTCATTAGCAGGGTCAGTCGCCCAAGAATTAGGTGCCGGAGCAGGCCCCGTTGTGGTATTTAGTCGGCCGGTAATCAGGTCAATATGAGTCTTTTTTCCCTGCTCATCCATGACTTCAACGACTGGAATATCTTCCGACCATAGCATCTTGAAATGGGGATCTACCTGCTTGCTTTTTGCAGGCAAATTCAGCCAGATCTGAAAAAGCTCTAGGGTATTTTCCTGCTCACTATCCAGTAGTGGAAACATCTCTGAGTGTTGTACGCCTTTTCCGGCTGTCATCCACTGGACGTCACCATTCCCGAAGCGACCGGCTGCCCCCAATGAATCCGCATGATCCACTAGTCCTTTCGTACCAATGGTTACCGTTTCAAAGCCACTATGTGGATGATACGGAAAACCTGGTACCGTTTTCCCATGATACATACGCCACGCCTGATTCGGATTAAAATCCTGTCCTATCATTCGACCCCCCAATGACGCATCAGGTCCTAGATCAGCATTTCCCTTCGGATAATGATCCATATGGTAAGCACAAAAGATGAAGGGATCTTGCGTTTCCCAAGGAAAGCCTAAAGGGCGTATGGAGCGAATGTTTGATGTATTCATTGTATGATTTGGTAAAAAATTCAACAAATAGAGCTATGATATAACACGTAAAGAATCCTACAGGTTTGATCGATTGATACTACAGATGGATCATACGGAATGATTATAGCCCTGTTTTTCGCACCCGTTGTGTGCTACGGGTAGTGGTAATTGATGGCTCAGCCACTTTTTTAAGTCGAAAAGGTAGCATGATCATTAATAAATTCGATTCTTCTCAACCCTTACTGGCCACCAGCTTTCATCTTTGTACTCAAGGTAAATGATAATTTCCGTAAGAAAAGAGCTATTGCGAACGGATGGAATACCAAGCGGAAAGCTGTATTATTTTTTTGGCTTCAGCCCAATCCTAACAACACCATAGTAGGTGGGATTCATATCTGGGATGGTACATTGTAAGGCGGATTGTCTGCCGAATAGTTTTGATGTGGTTGATTTTTACGACCACCAACGCTTCTTCCTGACCAATTTCACAATCGTATTTAAGTGCTGGCACGCGTACAATTCAATCGTTCGGATTCGTATGTGCTATGACCCTGCCTATATCTTTCTAGTTCGTTTTGCTATATTTAAATAGTAAAATACCCCAATACGCAATATATGAAGTGAGGACAGCCTCCGGGCTGCATCTGCTTTATGACCCAAAAACTTGAAATATGTCGAGAGTAGTGATCCTCGGTGGTGGTATTGCCGGTATGAGTGCGGCACACGAGCTTATCGAACGAGGCTTTCGCGTCGATGTATATGACGCACAGGAAGCTGTAGGTAAAATTCCTTTTCCTGAAAAGGATACACCCGACAGTGTACAATTTCCGAGCAGTCAGGCATTTCAGGTTTTCGCTGGCTTTTCTCGCCATACGTTTGATGTGATGCGCCGAACACCAATTGGGCATGGTCGTTCGGTTGCCGATAACCTCCTGCTGGCCCAACGCCTTTATGTTACCAAAAATGGAAGTATCCCTTTGGCAGCACTCAAGCGTTTTCCGTCATCAAGGGCAGCACTACGACGTATCATTCGGTCGGTCTATTCTACCGATCCTCCCCTGAAGGAAAAAGACCTTACCGTTTTTAGTGATAACCTATGGCAACTATTCACCAGTTGTAAAGAACGAAGGAAGGACATTTACGAACGTATACGGTGGGCGCAGTTTATGGCCCCTTTATCGCAGACGGAGGAAAGGGCAGTAGACTGTTATCAGACTTATCTTATTCGTGGCCTTGCTCGTCTTTTTGTTCATGCGCCACCAGAACAGATGAGTGCTAAAATGGGTGGTGATCTCATTTTACATCTTTTACTTTCGATGCGCTGGCCCGAATGCAAAGGGGAGCGTATTCTCAACGGCACCCTAAATGATGCCTGGCTGGCACCTTGGTATAAGTATTTGGAAGAGAAAGGCGTACAATTTCATGCCGGCAGCGAAGTAGTGCATCTGCATTGTGATGCGGCCTCGAAAAAGATCACCCATGCGACCCTACGGGAAAGCCAGTCCGGCAAAACCCAAAAATTGGAAGCTGATTTTTTTATTTGTGCCGTTCCGGTTACAGAAATGTCGACCTTAATCAACCCGGAAATGGTCCGTGTCGATGAGACATTAGCGGATATTCAACAACTCGCAGCATATAGACCCTTAAACGAAGGTATTCAATATTATCTTCGTCAAGCAGCAGCCATCCCCGATAAGCATATCATTTGCCTCCATACCCCTTGGGAGTTGTCCGTCACTGCACCGCATCAGTTCTGGCCGGAAGCGAAATGGGTCAGCTATGGCAATGGTAATATTCGTGGTATGCTAGCCGTGACAATATCTGCATGGGACACCCCTGGTTTCAATGGAAAATCAGCATCTGAATGTAGTTTTCCTGAGGTTGTGGAGGAAGTCTGGGATCAGCTAGAACGAACCTTTAATACTACAGGGCCTGTCCTCAGCAAAGAAATGCGG